>CANAPP010000055.1 GCA_947363565.1 uncultured Lachnospiraceae bacterium
TGTTTGACGATACCACTTATGAGCCGTCCCGCCTGATGTACTGGCCGTCCACGTCTGCGGACGGGGAGTTTGTGTTCCGGGATATCGAAGGAGAGATACTGGATCCGGACACGGTGCTCTCCAGGTATAAGGACTGGCGGGATTCTTCGGAGTGGCCGGTGAGCGGGCGGCAGCAGGCGGTGGTCTTGAGGGAGATGAAGAAGCAGGCGGACCCGCTCTCCAAGGAGGGCGTGGTCGGGGCGTTCTGCCGGACGTACAGCATCGAGGAAGCGGCGGAGGTGTTCCTGGCGGACGTGTATAAGCCGAGCGCCATGCAGGGGCGGTATGATTATGTACCGGCGGATTCCCAGGCGGGGGTGGTGGTTTATGAGGGGAAGTTTGCGTATTCCCACCATGCCACGGACCCGGCCTGCGGGAAGTTGATGAATGCTTTTGACATGGTGCGTATCCATAAGTTTGGGGAGCTGGACGTGAGGGCTCCGGAGGATACGGAGGCTTCTAAGCTGCCGTCCTTTAAGGCTATGAGCGAGTTTGCGGTCAGTGACGAAAAGGTGAAGCTGACGCTGGCAGAGGACAGGGCGCAGTCTGCCCGGAAGGAGTTTTCTTCGGAAGATGACTGGCGCAAGGGGCTGGAACTGGACCGGCAGGGGAAGGTGAAGGACACGCTGGACAATCTGGTACTGGCAATCCGGCATGATGAGGGCCTGCAGTCCATCGCTTTTAATCTGCACCGGGATGGGATTGATGCCGGGGAGAGCCTGCCCTGGAAGCAGATCAAGCCGGGGTGGAATGACTCTGATTTTGCGTCTTTGAAAGTTTATCTGAATAAGGGGTACGGGGTGTATGCGCCCACGAAGACGAAGGACGCTCTGCTGGCTGTGGCTTCGGAGCGGGCGTATCATCCGGTGAAGGAGTATCTGGATGCCCTGCCGGAGTGGGACGGGGTGAAGCGGGTTGACACGCTGCTGACGGATTATCTGGGGGCGGAGGATTCCGCATATACAAGGGCGGTCATTAGAAAGACGCTGGCGGCGGCCGTGGCGAGGATCTACCAGCCGGGGACGAAGTTTGACAGTGTGCTGATTTTAAACGGGCCGCAGGGGATCGGGAAGTCCACGCTGTTTGCCAGGCTTGCGGGGGCGTGGTTTTCGGACAGCCTGACGCTTACGGACATGCGCGATAAGTCGGGGCCGGAGAAGCTGCAGGGGTACTGGATTCTGGAACTGGGGGAGCTTGCCGGGATGAAGAAGACGGACGTGGAGACGGTGAAGTCTTTTCTTTCCAGGGTGGATGACAAGTACCGGGCCAGCTATGGGCTGAATGTGGAGAGCCACCCAAGGCAGTGCGTGATTGTGGGGAGTACGAACACGGAGAGCGGGTTTTTACGGGACATTACCGGGAACCGGCGCTTCTGGCCGGTGCGGGTAAACGGTGAGAGCGAGAGGAAGCCGTGGCAGATTTCCGGGGAGGACGTGCTGCAGGTATGGGCGGAGGCGAAGGCCGTCTATGAGAGCGGGGAGCGGCTGTATCTGGAAGGGGACGTTGCGGCCATGGCTGTATCCGAGCAGGCGGAGGCTATGGAGACGGATGACCGGGAAGGGCTGGTGCGGACGTACCTTGACACGCTCCTGCCGGAGAACTGGGGCTCTATGAGTTTATATGACCGGAGGAATTTTTTGAACGGCAGCGAGTTTGGGGAGGAACGGCAGACGGGTACGGTGCGCCGGATGGTGGTGTGCAACATGGAGATCTGGTGTGAGTGCTTCGGGAGGGAGTCCTCTGCGCTGAAAAAGATAGATTCCTATGAGATCAGCGGCATCATGCGGAAGATTGAGGGCTGGGGGAAATATACGGAGACGAAGAACGGGATGTCCGGCTTTCCAATCTATGGGAAACAGCGGGCATATGTGCGGGAACAAGACAGGGAATAGACGGAACAAGTCTGCCTGTATGGGAACAAGCCGGAAGGGAACGAGCGGAACAAGAGGGAGTTTGTTCTGACGGTAGTTCCCGTACAAGGGATTCCGTAAAATCAAGGGTTGCGGGGCGGTCTGGAACAAGGGAACAAGAATCTCTTAGTGGGGTATGGGTAATAAGAAAAAGAAGCATATAGGTACGTGTTATATACACGTATAAGGTATAAGGGATTTTTTGTATCCATGTTCCGGGCTTTGTTCCGTGACGGGACGGAGGTGTCTGGATGAGGGAGAATGAGATTGAACGGCGGCTAGCCGTATCAGTGAAAAAGCTGGGAGGCATGGCGGTGAAGTTCGTCTCTCCCGGCTTGGATGGGGTGCCGGACCGGATTGTCTTACTGCCGGGGAGGAAGATTGCTTTTGTGGAGTTGAAGGCCCCTGGGAAGAAGCCAAGGCCCTTGCAGGAGAAGAGGAAGCGGCAGTTGGAGGGGCTGGGGTTTCCGGTTTATGTGATAGATAAGGCAGAGCAGATCGGATGTGTGCTGGATGAGATATGTTCCCCATGAGTATCAGGAGTATGCGAAGGAGTTTATCATCAGGGAGAAGGTGAGTGCCTTGTTTTTGGACTGCGGGCTTGGGAAGACGGTGATCACGCTGACGGCGGTGTGGGAGCTTCTGTTTGACTATTTTGATATCCGTAAGGTGCTTGTGATTGCGCCGCTGCGGGTGGCGAGGGATACCTGGGGCGGCGAGCTGGAGAAGTGGGAGCATCTGTCCGGGATTGGGCTGTCAAAGGTGCTGGGGCCGGAGAAGGAGCGGCTGGCGGCTTTGGAGCGGGAGGCGCAGGTGTATGTCATCAACCGGGAAAATGTGGAGTGGCTGGTGGATTTCTGCAGGTGGGATTTTGACATGGTGGTGATTGATGAGCTGTCTTCTTTCAAGTCCCATAAGGCGAAGCGGTTTAAGGCGCTAAAGAGGGTGCGGCTGAAGGTGAGGCGGATAGTGGGGCTGACCGGGACGCCGGCGCCGAACGGGCTGATCGACTTATGGGCGGAGATCGGGCTGCTGGACATGGGGCAGAGGCTTGGGCGGTTCATCGGCGGATACCGGGAGCGGTTCTTCCTGCCGGATAAGCGGAGCAGACAGATGGTGTTCTCCTACAAGCCCAGGGACGGGGCGGAGGAAGCAATCTATGGATTGATCTCTGATATCTGTATCAGCATGAGGGCGTGTGACTATCTGGATATGCCGGAGTGTGTTTATAACCGGGTGGAGGTT
The DNA here is from genome assembly GCA_947363565.1 of uncultured Lachnospiraceae bacterium. Lineage (GTDB taxonomy): Bacteria > Bacillota > Clostridia > Lachnospirales > Lachnospiraceae > MD308. The sequence goes on from CANAPP010000055.1 coordinate 3,195, forward strand.
GCCATGAGCGGGAGGGAGATGGAGCTGTATGGGAAGCTGGAGAAAGATATGCTGCTGCCATTTGCGGACGGGGATATTGACGCGGTGAACGCTGCCGGGCTCTCCAACAAGTTGCTGCAGATGGCGAACGGCGCGGTCTATGATGAGAACGGCAGGGTGAGGCGTATCCATGACCGGAAGCTGGAGGCTCTGGAGGATTTGGTGGAGGCGGCGAACGGGAAGCCGGTGCTGGTGGCTTACTGGTACAGGCATGACCTGGAGCGGATAAGGGAGAGGGTGGAGGCCGTGGAGCTGGATACGGCGGAGGATATGCGGAGGTGGAATGCCGGGGAGATTCCGGTAGCGGTGATCCACCCGGCGTCCGCAGGGCATGGGCTGAACCTGCAGGCGGGAGGCTCCACGCTGGTATGGTTCGGGCTTACCTGGTCTTTGGAACTGTACCAGCAGATGAACGCAAGGCTGTGGAGGCAGGGGCAGGAGGATACGGTGGTGGTCCACCATCTGATTGTGAAGGGAACGCTGGATGAGCGGGTGATGGCGGCTCTGGAGAGGAAGGACTGCGGGCAGGTGGCGCTTGTGGAAGCGGTGAGGGCGAGGATTGGAGGCGAAAAGGATGGAGACAGAGAAACTGTTTAAGGAATACCAGAGCTGGAAGAAGGACATGGGGCTTCTGGAGTTTGAGATTTCCCGGTTCCGGGGTGTGCCGTATGAGGACGTGATAAGGAGCATGTGCCTGTCACAGTCCCAGGGGGAGCGGGTGCAGGGCGGCGGGACTTCCGATAAGACCGGGAATGCGGCGGTGAAATACCGGCAGGTAAAGGAGCGTCTGGATGATGACTGGTTTGATTACCTGCTTGGGAGGTATCAGGCGGTGAAGGAAGAACTGGAATTTTTTGAGTATGCCGTGGGGCAGTTGAGCGGGAGGCTGCCGGAGGTGGTGCGGGATATGGTGATGGAGGATATGACGTGGCGGGAGATGGCGGAAAAGTATAATGTGAGCGAAACGATGATAGCGAAGTACCGGAAGAAAGCGCTGGCGGAGATGAAAGAGCTGTACCGGATACGGGAGAAGACGGCAGGGCGGTATCTTTTGGACTGACCGGCGGGGTCTGGTTTAGTAATGGTTGGGTAATGGTTTAGTAAAGGTACAGTAAGGGTTTATTGAAAGTTTATTGGAAGCTGTGGTATTCTTAGAATGCGAAGAACTGTAAGGAGCTCTGTGGATATGTCCATGGGGCTTTTTCTTTTGTCTTTGCGGGGCGGCGGGCTTCATCCTTTCACCGCCGCCCTTTTTGGGATTGAGAGGATGGAAGGGAGATCATGATGGATTGTTTTGCGTTGTGCGGGAATGGGCACTGCGGCGTGATCGGAAGGCAGTGCCAGGGGAAGCCCTGCGGTTTTCATAAGACGAAGGAGGAACAGGAGCGGTCCCTAGAGAAAGCAAGGGAGAGGCTTAGGAGCCTGCCAGAGCATCAGCAGGACGCCATAGCGGATAAGTATTACGGCGGAGTGAGGCGGTGGTGATTATGCCGAGAAGGCCGAAGAAGCCGTGTAAGCATCCGGGCGTGGATATGACAGCAGGTGGCGGAAGGCAAGGAAACTTTTTCTGAAACGGCATCCCCTGTGTGAGAAGTGTAAGGAGCAGGGACGGTTCATGAAAGCGGAAGTGGTTGACCATATCGTGCCACACAGAGGGGATGGGAAGCTGTTCTGGGATGAGGGAAACTGGCAGGCGCTCTGTAAGAGCTGCCATGACAGCAAGACCATGACCGAGGACAGGTATCAGGAATATAGGTACTGACGGCAGAAAAGCCCTGGGAGCTTCCAGGGCTTTTGCGGTACAGGCTGTTCTTATCATGCGGGTTCGGCGGGACATTCTGATTCCGGCGGCGCGGGGTGGATGTGTATGGAGCCTTCTTCATAGTCCACCTGCAGGCGGTCCCCGATGTGGAAGCCGAGGGATTCCAGCCAGTTTCCTTCTATCTGGATTTTAGGTGTCCGGATGTATTTGGTGTCGTCAAAAGGATTTTTGGGATAGGTAAGTCGTGAGGAAGTGATTACTTTTATCAGCTTTGATTTCATAGACATGTGCCTCCTTTGGATTTGGTGTGGTGCTGACTATTATTTTACCGGGGAAACGTGCGGATCTCCAGCGAAATCTGGCCGGTGATTTCCACAAAGATTTTTCCCGTGAGCTGTGGGTTCTGCCTGAGGCCGGAGGGGAGGGGCGGTGCAAATCTCCAGAAGCCGTCCCCCTGGACACCGCCGCCCCCTCAAACGTGGATTTTCGCAGAAATTGACAGGGGGGATAGGCGGCACATGATCCTGGCATACATAAATGCGGGATTTACAAGGATTCCGGCGGATTATTCCGTACCTGAAATCTCTGTAAATCCTGCATTTTGGTGCTGAAAAACTATCGGAAAAAGGTGGTTTTTCGGCTCTTTTTGTTTTGGGGGTGAAGGTATGACGAAGGAACAGGCGGAGCGGATCAGGGAGCTTCGTATGCAGGGGAAGGGCTATAAGGCTGTTGCTTCTGCCGTGGGGCTGTCCCGTGACATTGTGCGGAATTACTGTAAGGCGAACGGGATGGAAGGCTATGGGGAAGCCGCGAAGCTGAACATGCAGAGAGAGATGGCGGAGAATGGTGCCGCCATGCCGGGTGCATGAGGACGGCGGAAAGGAAAAGCTGTATGCGGCTTCGCTGTCCGGCGGGAAGGATTCCACGGCCATGGTCCTGCGGCTGGTGGAGGAAGGCTGGCCTTTGGATTTTGTGATGTTCTGTGACACGGGGCTGGAATTTCCCCAGATGTATGAGCATGTGGAAAGGCTGGAAAAGGCCCTGCCGGTCCCGGTGGTGCGTCTGAAAGAGGAAAAGGGCTTTGAGTATTACCTGCTCCGTTATACGCCGGAACGGAAAGACCCAGATTCTCCTTATGCGGGTATGCCGGGGATGAGTTGGGCAGGTCCCAGGAACCGCTGGTGTACGTCCGTGTTGAAGACGGCGGTGATTGGCAGGTATCTGTCAGGGCTTAGAAAGAAATATGACATTGTGCAGTATATCGGCATAGCGGCGGATGAGCCGCAGAGAGTGAGGGAGTACCGGTATCCCCTGGTGGAATGGGGGATGACAGAGAAGGACTGCTTGGATTACTGCTATGTGCGGGGGTATGACTGGGGCGGGCTGTACCGTTTGTTTGACCGGGTGTCCTGCTGGTGCTGCCCTCTGCAGGGGCTGGAGGAACTGCGGACGCTGCGCCGGGAGTTTCCGGAGCTGTGGAGCCGGCTTCTGGAATGGGAAACCAAAACCTGGCGGAATTTCCGGAAGGATTTTTCCGTGCAGGAGCTGGAGGTCAGGTTCCGGTTTGAGGAAGAACGGATACGGGAGGGAAAACGTATCCGGGGGAAGGATTTTTTTAAGGAGCTGTATGGGAGGTTGGGCAGAAATGGAGACAGGGCAGAAATATAATATCGTCTATGCCGATCCTCCGTGGCGGTATGATAATAAGCGGGTGCAGGGCGGAGCGGAGAAGCATTACGGGACAATGAGTACAGAAGAGATCTGCGGGCTGCCTGTGTCGGATATCTGCGCGGAAAACTGTACGCTGTTTTTGTGGGTTACGTTCCCGCAGTTGCCGGAGGCCCTGCGTGTGATGGAGAGCTGGGGGTTCCGGTATAAGACGGTGGCTTTCGTGTGGCTGAAACAGAACCGGAAGTCTCCGGGCTGGTTTTACGGTCTGGGGTTCTGGACTAGGGGGAATGCGGAGATTTGCCTGCTGGGAGTGAAAGGGCATCCCAGGCGTAGGTCTGCCCGTGTCCACCAGTTTATCATTTCTCCTCTGGAAGCGCACAGCAAGAAGCCGGACGAGACGAGGGAGAAGATCGTGGAATTGATGGGAGACCTTCCGAGGGTGGAACTGTTTGCAAGGCAGCGTGTCCCCGGCTGGGAAGCGTGGGGGAATGAGGTGGAGAGCAGTGTTGTCCTGGAACCGGAAGGAAGCGGAAGAGAGAAGAGCGGGGAGGTGGACTGACCATGGGAAGGCTTACGTTTCTGGATATCTGTTCGGGGATCGGCGGGTTCCGGCTGGGGCTGGAATGGGCCGGGCATAAGTGTATCGGGTATTGTGAGTATGATAAATTTGCAAGGGCTTCTTATGAGGCCATGTATGATACGGAGGGAGAATGGAAGGCGGAGGATGTGACGAAGCTGACGCCGGAAGAGATTCCTTATGCGGATGCGTGGTGCTTCGGGTTCCCCTGCTTTGAGGCCGGGACGCTGGTGATGACGGACCAGGGGTATAAATGTATTGAGGATATTCGGGAGGGAGACAGGGTGCTGACGCATAAGGGCCGGTTCCGTCCGGTGGTGAGGCCCATGAAGCATAGGGCCGGTGAGATTTATGAGCTGGATGTTTTCGGCGTGGAGAATCTAAGAGTGACCGGGGAGCATCCGTTTCTGGTAAAAGACGGGGATTCTGCCAAATGGAAAGCCGTACAGGAACTGGAGGCAGGTGATCTGATCGCGGTTCCGGTGAATAACAAGGCAGAGTTGCCAGAGTGGGACGGGATTACTTATGAGCGGCATGGGAAAGAATATAAGCTGGATAATCTTGATTTGAATAGCCCTGATTTCTGGTGGTTCGTGGGCTGTTACATGGGGGACGGCTGGTATCGTGTCACCAAGAGGAAGAATGCGCCTGATAATTACCGGGTGGTGGTTGCCTGCAACGAGGAAAAGCTGGAACGGCTGAAAAGGCATGTGGACGGAATGTTCCGTTACAGCGTGGCGAAGGAGCGGACAGCTTATAAGGTGCATTTTACGAATAAAGAGCTGACGGTGTTTTTGATGCGGTTTGGGAAAGGCGCGGGAGGAAAGCGGCTGACGGATGCGGTTTTCGATCTGCCGGAGGATCTGCTGCGGGCGTTTCTGGAAGGGTATTTTGAGACGGACGGGTGCATTGTGGGAAAGTATCGTCAGGCATCCACGATTTCCAGGGAGCTTGCTTATGGAATCCGGGACTGTGTGCATAAGGCGTACCGTATGCCCTGTGCGGTTTACAGAAATAAGATGCCGGAGACCTGCGTGATCGAGGGCAGGACGGTACGGCAGCATGATTTTTATACGGTGAGGTTCAAGGAAGGGCGGTCTGAAAGGGACGGCTCTTTTTTCATGGACGGATATGTCTGGTGCCGTTTCAGGGGCAGCAGGAAGGTCCCGTTTGACGGATATGTCTACAACATGGAGGTGGAAGATGACAATTCATACACAGCAGGAGGGCTGGCAGCCCACAACTGCCAGGATATCTCCATCGCAGGAAAGCAGAGAGGGCTTAGAGGAAAAAGAAGTGGAATCTATTACAGCATTATTGACCTCATCAAAGGCAAAGAGGAAAGTGATAAGCCCACATACCTACTTGTTGAGAACGTTAAGAACCTGTTATCAGTCAATGCAGGATTCGATTTTGCCGCCGTTCTCTCTGAAATGGACGAGGCAGGGTATGACGTGCGGTGGCAGGTGCTTAATTCTAAAGACTTCGGAGTCCCGCAGAACCGGGAGAGGGTATTCCTTATCGCAGTTCTTAGAAGCAGAGGCGGACGGGAAATATTACCTGTCACCGGAGAAGACGGCGGAGCTCTTAAAGAGGTTATAGGCGGGATGCAGGGATACCGGGTGTATGACCCGTCCGGGGTTTCGGTGAGTATCGGGGCGAATGGCGGCGGCATGGGCGCGAAGACCGGGCTGTACTGCGTGGGGAATGTGAACCCCAGCGGGAGGGGGATGAACGGATGTGTCTATGACGCAAAGGGGCTTGCGCCGGCTGTCACTACAAACAAGGGGCAGGGGAGCAAGGTGTTTGTGGACCAGACGCTGAACCATCCGAAGGTCACGGAGACCGCGCGGTGCCTGGTGGCATGTTATACCGGCAGGCTGATCAACTGGCGGGCGGTCAATTCCGGGGTATTGGAGACGGAAGGAGCAGAGCCGGGAGATGGGGACGCCGGTGTGCCGGAAGCCAGGGCGGTGCTGACGCCGGGCCGGGTGGAGAAGCGGCAGAACGGCAGGCGTATGAAGGAGGCCGGGGAGCCGATGTTCACGCTGACGGCGCAGGACCAGCATGGGGTTTATCTGACAGAAGAAGAGTCCGGGGATGCGGAGACGGCGCTGCCGGTGAGGAACGGCACGAAGCAGGGGTATGACCTGGCTTATCCGGGGGACGGCGTGTGCCTGTCGTATCCGAAGAGTGAATCCCGGCGGGGTCGTGTTGGAAAGGGCTGTTCGCAGACGCTGGATACGGGGTGCATGATGGGGACGGTGACGAAGTGCGGGAAGATACGGCGGCTGACGCCCCGTGAGTGTTTCCGCCTGCAGGGGTTCCCGGATGAGCTGTATGAGCGGGCGGCGGCTGTCAATTCGGAGACACAGCTTTACAAGCAGGCCGGGAATGCGGTCACGGCGACGGTGGCTTATGCGGTCGCCATGGCACTGCCGGAGAGCCGGGAGCTTCTGGCGCAGATGGAGGCTGTGTGGGAAGAGTTCGGGGATTCCGTGCGGGAGGCTGAATGGAATGGCGCTGATGGCTTTGTGCCGGGGACGGCATGGGAAGACTTTGGAGATTCTGCGGAGGAAATAGAGCAGGAAGGCTTTGAAGATTGTTTGTGTGAATCAGCATATGAAGGTTTTAAGGACATGGAGAAGGAAATTTTTGCAGGAAAGGTTCTTGGAGATTCCGGGACGGGGCCTGATGAGGATTTTGATTTTCTGAATTAAAAAGACTGTGCGTGAGCCGGTACGGAGGGAGGTGAGTGCGGTGGCGCAGAGAGGGCGGAAGCCGAAGCCTACGGCGGTGAAGGTGCTGGAGGGGAACCCTGGGAAGCGGGGGCTGAATGCCGGGGAGCCGAAGCCGGAGAAGAAGGCTCCGAGATGCCCGGCGTGGCTGGAAGCGGAGGCGAAGAAGGAATGGAAGCGGATGGCGAAGCAGATGGAGCGGCTTGGGATTCTGACGGAGATTGACATGGCGGCTTTTGCGGGATACTGCCAAGCGTATGCCAGGTGGAAGGAAGCGGAGGAATATATTTCAGAGCATGGGGCGATCATGGAGACGCCTTCGGGGTACTGCCAGCAGGTCCCGCAGGTGTCCATTGCGCAGACTTACCTGAAAATCATGAACCGGTTCTGTGAGCAGTTCGGGCTTACGCCTTCTTCCCGGAGCCGGATCGTGGTGGATGCCGGGGAGGATAAGGAGAGCGACGCCATGGAGCTCCTGTTGTTCAAGGGAGGCGGTGGATAGTGTTTGACGAGGCGAAGGCGCAGAGGGCGGTGGAGTTTATCCGCTGCCTGAAACATACGAAGGGGAGATGGCGGGGGCAGGCCTTTGACCTGCTGCCGTGGCAGGAGACGATCATCAGGGACGTGTTCGGGACGGTGAAGGAGGACGGGTTCCGGCAGTATAATACGGCCTATGTGGAGATCCCGAAGAAGAACGGGAAGTCGGAGCTGGCGGCAGGGGTGGCGCTTTACATGACCTGCGGGGACAATGAGTGGGGCGCGGAGGTTTACGGCTGTGCTTCTGACCGGCAGCAGGCTTCCATTGTGTTTGACGTGGCGGTGGACATGGTGGACCAGTGCCCGGCGTTAAAGAAGAGGATCAAGCCGGTGATGTCGGTGAAGCGGCTGGTGTATAAGCCCACGAACAGTTTTTACCAAGTGCTTTCTGCGGAGGCTTATACGAAGCATGGGCTGAATGTCCATGCGGTGATCTTTGACGAGCTGCACAGCCAGCCGAACCGGGAGCTGTTCGACGTTATGACGAAGGGTTCCGGGGATGCCAGGACACAGCCTTTGTTCTTCCTGATCACTACGGCGGGGACGGACCGGCATTCTGTCTGTTTTGAACAGCATCAGAAAGCGGAGGACATTTTGTGCGGGAGGAAGATAGACCTGACGTTCTATCCGGTGATTTACGGGGCTTCTGACGATGCGGACTGGACTTCGGAAGAAGTGTGGCATCAGGCGAACCCGTCCCTGGGGCATACGATTGACATTGGTAAGGTGCGGAATGCGTGTATGAGTGCCAGGGACAATCCGGCAGAGGAAAATATTTTCCGGCAGCTTCGGCTGAACCAGTGGGTGAAGCAGTCCACACGGTGGATGCAGATGGAGAAGTGGGATGCCTGTGCTTTCCCGGTGGACGAGGGGGAGCTTCTGGGGCGGGAGTGTTACGGTGGGCTGGATCTGTCCAGTTCTATTGATATCACGGCTTTTATGTTGGTGTTTCCGCCCAGGGACGATACGGAGAAGTATGTGTTCCTGCCGTATTTCTGGATACCGGAGGAAAACATGATGCGTAGGGTGCGGCGTGACCATGTGCCGTATGACGTGTGGGAGAAGCAGGGGGTTCTGGAGACTACGGAAGGGGATGTGATCCATTATGGGTTCATTGAGAATTTCATAGACAATCTGGGGAAGAAATTTCGCATAAAGGAGATTGCCTTTGACCGGTGGGGAGCGGTGCAGATGGTACAGAACCTGGAGGGGCTTGGTTTTACGGTGGTTCCGTTCGGTCAGGGCTTCAAGGATATGTCGCCGCCGTCCAAGAGGCTGATGGAGCTGGTGCTGGAGAAGAATATCGCGCACGGAGGGCATCCGGTCCTTAGGTGGATGATGGATAATATTTTTATCCGGAAGGACCCGGCAGGGAACATCAAGCCGGATAAGGAGAAGTCCACGGAGAAGATTGACGGTGCGGTGGCGGCAATCATGGCGCTTGACCGGGCGATTAGGCATGGCGGAAGTACGGGAAGCGTGTATGACGAGAGGGGAATTTTGAGCTTTTAGCCTGATGGGACTGAAAAATTAAAAAATCTTTTGATTATGGGGTTGACTCTCACACTATGGTATACTCTAAAGTATGATTGAGCTCAGGAAGACACATATATGTGAGGTGGAACGAATGTTAAGGATAGGAGATTTTTCAAAACTGTCAAGGATTAGTATCCGTATGCTCCGGCATTATGATGAAATAGGAATCCTTCACCCGGAATGCGTGGACGATTTTACAGGATACCGCTATTACAGCGAGTCCCAGCTTCCTCTGGCCGGAAAGATACAGGCATTAAAAAGCCTGGGCTTCGGGCTTTCCATGATAAAAGAAATACTGGGCAAATATGAGGATGTACAGGAAATGGAGCGGTTCCTGATTTTGAAACGGAAGGAGCTGGAAGGGGAAGCCAGAGAGATACGGCAGAAGCTGCAGTTTCTTGACAGTACATTGAAATGGATGAGAAAGGATGGTAACCTTATGGATTATAATGTGACATTAAAAACATTACCGGAGCGGTACGTTGCAAGTGTGCGGCAGGTGATCCCTGCTTATGACCAGGAAGGGCTGTTATGGGAGATTATGTGCCGGGAACTGGAAGGACAGAATGTGCAGCAGGCAGCGCCGTGTTATGGGATGGCGATTTTCCACGATGAAGGGCATAAGGAGCATGACCCGGATGTGGAGATTCAGAGTACGGTTGTGGGAACATATCAGGATACGGAGCATGTGAAGTTTAAGACCGTGCCGCCTATTCAGATTGCGTCTGCCACATATAAGGGCGGTTATGACCAGATTTCGAGGGTGAATGCGGCTGTTGCAAACTGGGTGGTTGAGAATGGGTATGATTTTAACGGGAAGTCATTCTGTATCTACCATGTAAGCCCCAGTGACACATCTGACCCGGAGGAAATGGTCACGGAAGTCTGTTTTCCGGTAAAAAAGAAATAGCAGTGTGTTGATTTGGACATATAGGGGGGCGTCTCTTCGGAGGCGCTTCTTTTTTGCTGATTTTTAGGAGGCGTGTATGAAACTGGCATCTATTTTAGGTATCCGGGGTGCGAGGGATAAGCCGAGGGACAGTTACGGGGGTACGGCTTATTCCTTTTTGTTTGGGCGGAGCAGCAGCGGGAAGGTCGTGAATGAGCGGACGGCCATGCAGACCACGGCGGTCTATTCCTGTGTGCGGATTCTGTCGGAGGCTGTGGCGTCTCTGCCGGTGCATTTGTACCGGTATGCGGGGAGGGGAAAGGAGCGGGTGTATGACCATCCTTTGTATTATCTCCTGCATGACGAGCCGAACCCGGAGATGACTTCTTTTGTGTTCCGGGAGACGCTTATGAGCCATCTTTTGATCTGGGGGAATGCCTATGCGCAGATCATACGGGACGGCAGGGGCCGGGTGCTTGGGCTGTACCCGCTGCTGCCGGACAAGGTGGAGGTTGACCGGGACGGTAAGGGGGAGCTTTATTATGTCTATAACCGGTACAGTGACGAGAACCCGAACTTTGGGGAGTACGGCAGGGTGTATCTTGCACCGGAGGATGTGCTGCATATCCCCGGGCTTGGGTTTGACGGGCTGGTGGGGTATTCTCCCATTGCCATGGCGAAGAATGCGGTGGGGATGACGCTGGCCTGTGAGGAATACGGGGCGGGGTTCTTTGAGAACGGGGCCACGCCGGGCGGTGTGCTGGAGCATCCGGGGGTGTTGAAGGACCCGGCGAAGGTGCGGGAGAGCTGGCACGCTGTCTACGGGGGCTCTAAGAATGCGGGGAAGGTTGCCGTTCTGGAAGAGGGCATGAAGTACCAGCAGATCGGGATTCCGCCGGAGGAAGCGCAGTTTCTGGAGACCAGGAAGTTCCAGGTGGACGAGATTGCCAGGCTGTACCGGATTCCGCCGCATATGGTTGGGGATCTGGATAAGAGCAGTTTTTCCAACATTGAGCAGCAGTCGCTGGAGTTTGTGAAGTATACGCTGGACCCATGGGTGATCCGGTGGGAGCAGTCTTTACAGAAAGCCTTATTGCTGCCCCAGGAGAAGCGGGAGTATTTTGTGAAGCTGAACGTGGACGGGCTTCTGCGGGGGGATTACCAGAGCCGTATGACCGGGTATTCTGTGGGGCGGCAGAATGGGTGGCTGTCTGCGAATGATATCAGGGAGATGGAGGACATGAACCCGATCCCTGCGGAGGAAGGAGGGGACTTGTACCTGGTGAACGGGAATCTGTGCAAGCTGGAAGATGCAGGGCTGTTTGCGGGAAAGAACCTGCAGGAGCCAGAGACGACGGACGGGAGGATGTCCCGGCAGGGCTATCCCGGACAGGGGCAGTGAGGCATGGGAACATGAAAGCATAAAGGTATAAAGGCATAAAAGCAGAATAAAGGCGTTTTGGAAGCTGACAGGCGGAGATATCTGACGGCTTTTTTTGTGCGCTGATTTATGGGGATTGGCGGGAAGTATTGGAAGAATCGGAAAGTGAGGTGCAGGGATGAAGCGGAAGTTTTGGAACTGGATACGGAATGAGACAGACGGGGAGAGGACCCTGGTTTTAAACGGGGAGATTTCGGATGAGACCTGGTACGGGGACGAGGTGACGCCGGCGCTGTTCCGGAAGGAGCTGAATGCAGGGACGGGAGATATTACGGTCTGGATTAATTCTCCGGGCGGGGATGTGTTTGCGGCGGCGCGGATTTATAACATGCTGATGGAGTATAAGGGGGATGTGCGGGTGAAGGTGGACGCTCTGGCGGCTTCGGCGGCGTCTGTGATCGCCATGGCGGGGACGGAGGTTCTGATGTCTCCGGTGGGCATGATGATGATCCACAATCCCATGACGATTGCCATTGGGGACAGTAAGGAGATGCAGAGGGCGGGGGAGATGCTGGACGAGGTGAAGGAGAGTATCATGAACGCCTATGAGATCAAGACGGGCATGAGCCGGGCCAGGATTTCCCATCTGATGGATGCGGAGAGCTGGTTTAACGCAAGGAAGGCGGTGGAGCTTGGGTTTGCGGACGGGGTTCTGCGTGGGGACGGTACGGAGGATAAAGCTAGGGGCGGGGAGCCGGAGGGCGTGATGTTTTCGCGCATGGCGGTGACTAATTCGCTGCTGTCTAAGCTGATACCGGAGCATAAGGAAACGGAGAAGAAAGTTCCGGTGGAGCAGTTGGAGAAGCGGTTACAGTTGTTATCACATTAAATTTATGGAGGTATGAAGATGAAGAAGATTTTGGAGTTGAGGGAGAAACGTGCGAAGGCATGGGAGGCGGCGAAGGCTTTTCTGGACAGTAAGAGGGGCGAGGACGGCCTTTTGTCGGCGGAGGATACGGCTGCTTATGAGAGGATGGAGCAGGAGGTTATGGATCTGGGGAAGGAGATTGAGAGGCTGGAACGGCAGGCGGCGATTGATGCGGAGCTGAACAGGCCTACTTCGGAGCCGATTGTGAATAAGCCGAACAATGACCCGGAGGGGGACGGGAAGAAGGGGAGGGCTTCGGATAAGTACCGGAGGACTTTCTGGAATGCCATGCGGCGGAAGAGTTTTTATGATGTGGAGAATGCCCTGCAGGTGGGGACGGATTCGGAGGGCGGGTATCTGGTGCCGGACGAGTTTGAGCATACGCTGGTGGAGGCTCTGGAGGAAGAGAATTTTTTCCGGGGGATCGCTACGGTGATCCAGACTTCCAGCGGGGACCGGAAGATCCCGGTGGTTGCCACGAAGGGGACGGCTTCCTGGATTGACGAGGAGGGGGCTTACCCGGAGTCGGATGATTCTTTCGGACAGGTTTCTATTGGGGCTTATAAGGTGGCTACGATGTTGAAGGTGTCGGATGAGCTTCTGAATGACAGTGTGTTTGACCTGGAGGCGTATATCTCTAAGGAGTTCGGGCGCAGGATTGGGACGAAGGAGGAAGAGGCGTTCTTTACCGGGGACGGGAAGGGGAAGCCTACGGGGATTTTTAATGCTGCGGGCGGGGCTTCTGACGGGGTGACTACGGCAGCGGCGAGTATTACGTTTGACGATGTGATGGATCTGTTTTATGCGTTGAAGTCGCCGTACCGGAGGAAGGCGGTCTGGGTGCTGAATGATACGACGGTGAAGGCTCTGCGGAAATTGAAGGACAATAACGGGAATTATATCTGGCAGCCGTCGGTGCAGGCGGGGCAGCCGGATATGATCCTGAACCGGCCTTATTATACTTCGGCTTATGTGCCGGAGGTGGCGGCCGGGGCGAAGGTGATGGCTTTCGGGGATTTCTCTTATTATTGGATCGCGGACCGGCAGGGGAGGTCTTTTAAGAGGCTGAATGAGCTGTTTGCGGCTAACGGGCAGGTGGGTTTCCTGGCGAGCCAGAGGGTGGACGGGAAGCTGATTCTCTCCGAAGCTGTGAAGACTATGGCGATCAAGGGGAGCAGCGCCGGGGCGTAAGGTTTCGGGGTGTTTTGGTTTTAAAGGCAGGAGGGATACGGGATGGCGGTTGTGACGCTGGAAGAGGCGAAGCGGTATCTCCGGGTGGACAGCGGGGACGAGGACGGGTTTATTTCCGGGCTGTTGGAGACTGGGGAGAGTATGTGCGCGGATATGGCGCGGATGGAAGCGGAAGAGCTGGAGGGGCATCTTCCTATGGCGCGGATTGCTGTTCTGTATGTCACTGCGTATCTGTATGAGCACAGGGAGCAGGCGGACCATGAGGAACTGGTACAGACGCTGCGCTCTCTGTTGTTCGGTATCAGGAGGGAAGTGTTCTGATGGCGGAGTGGAGCGGGGGCAGCGGCAGCAGGGACGGCGGCGGCTTCCGGAAGGGGTATCCTCTGGGGGAGTGGAAGGAGCGGATCACGATCCAGAGAAGTTCCCTGGGGAATGATAAGGCCGGGAACCATGTGCTGGTCTGGGAGGATTATTTCTGCTGTTCGGCTTTTGTGAACGGTCTTTCCGGGAAGGAGTATTGGGAGGCGGCGCAGGTGAACGCGCAGAGGGATATTTATTTCATTATCCGGTATTGTTCGGAGGTGGCCGGTATGGACACGGAGCATTACCGGGTTTTGTTTCGGGGGCAGGTTTATGATCTTGTGTTTATTGACAATGTGCGGTATCAGAACAGGATGTTGAAGCTGCGGGCTTCTTTGGTGAAGAGGTGATTGGGTGTCGGAGAATCAGAGGGTGTCTGTGGACCGGATGGCGGATGTCATTATGGAGGGGCTTACGGAGTATGCGGAGCTTGCCGCGGACGTGATGAAGGACTGTGTGAGGAAGGCCGGGGATACGGTGAAGCGGGAGGCAAAGGCGGGCGCGCCGGTGAAGACCGGGAGGTATAAGAAGAGCTGGGCGGTGAGGCGGCAGAGGGAGACTTCCAATGTTTTGGAGGTGGTGGTGCATAGCAGAGACCGGTATCAGCTTACCCATCTTCTGGAGAAGGGTCATGCGAAGCGGGGAGGCGGGCGGGTGAAGGCTGTCCCGCATATTGCCCCGGCGGAGGAAAAGGGTGTCCGGGAGCTGGAAGAGGGGATAAAAAGGGGGCTGTCTAAGTGAGCCATGAGGATGTGCTGAAAATGATGGAGGAACTGGGGCTTCCTTTTGCCTATGACCATTTTGTGGAAGGGGAGGCCCCGGAGCCGCCTTTTGCGGTGTTCCTTTATCCCAGGGCGGATAATTTTTCTGCGGACGGGGTGGCGTATTTTAAGAGGAATGCGCTGGATATTGAGGTGTATACGGACTTGAAGGACCCGGAGCTGGAGGAGGGCATAGAGGCGGTGCTGTTGAGGCATGGGATTTTCTATGGGAAGAGTGAGGTCTGGATTGAGTCGGAGCGGCTGTATGAGGTTTTGTATGAGATGGAGGTTTAGGGCGGATGAATAACAAGGTGAAGTTTAATATCTGTAATTGTCATTATGCGCTGCAGAGGGTGGCGGAGGACGGGGAGATGACGTTTGACGTGCCGGTGGCGATGCCTGGGGCGGTTTCGCTGGCACTGGACCCGAATGGGGAGCCGGAGTCGTTTTATGCGGACGGGATTGAGTATTATATTATTGCCAACAATATGGGGTATGACGGGGACCTGGAGCTGGCGCTGATCCCGGAGAGTTTCCGGACGGATGTGTTGAAGGAGGAAGCGGACGGGAATGAGGTGCTGGTGGAGAACGCCAATTCGGAGACGGGGGCTTTTGCGCTGCTGTTTGAGTTCGACGGGGATATCAGGAAGATCCGGCATGTGCTGTATAATTGTTCTGCCAGCAGGCCGAAGATTGAGGGAAAGACCAATGAGGAGAGCCGGGAGGTGCAGACGGAGACGCTGACGGTGAAGGTCAGGCCGCTGGCAAGCGGGTATGTGAAGGCGAAGACGGGGAATAAGACTTCGGCGGAGACTTATGAGGGGTGGTATAAGAGTGTGTATCTGCCGGTTCCGAAGACGGAGGCTGGCGGCGGTGTCGAGGAAGAGGGACAGGGTTGAAGGAGGCTGAAAGGGTATGAGTATTGTGAGGAAGGTCGGGATTGACGGGAAGGAGGTGCTGTTTAAGGCATCGGCGGCGATCCCGAGGATTTACCGGTTGAAGTTCCAGAGGGATATTTATAAGGATCTGCGGATTCTGGAGAAGAGTATTGGGGAGGGGGATGAGGAGCGTTCCAACTTGGATCTTTTTTCTTTGGAGATGTTTGAGAATATCGCTTATACGATGGCGAAACACGCAGACCCGGCTATCCCGGATGATGTGGAGGAATGGCTGGACGGGTTTAATACGTTTTCGATTTATCAGGTGCTGCCGGAGCTTATCAAGCTGTGGGGGCTGAATGTGAAGACGGATGCGGAGGCTAAAAAAAACTTCGGTCAACAGAGCGGGAGATGACTACGCCGCTGTTCCTGCTCCGGTGTGTGCAGCTTGGGATCTCTATGGCGGATATGGAGCTTTTGTCTATTGGGCTGGTGAATGATATGTTTGTGGAGAGCCGGAATGACGAGTGCAGGTATGCGGAGATTGGGACGCAGGAGGATATGGACCGGTTTTGAAATCTGATTGATATGGCGGCCTTTTTCTGCTATAATTTGGTGGTGGAAAAAGGCTGAAAAATATTAGCTGAAAAAATACAATGGTGATATATATGAATATTAAGGATTGGCATGTAAATATGCGAGAGGGATTTTCCGATAGAAACAATTTGATTTCGTTGAAAAAGACATTACAATATGACGATTTGGATTATCGGACAAGAGTAGAAATCCTAAACAAAACAGATGAAATATTTGTTGAGTATTTTAAGCAGGAGAATGTAAATTGGGGAATCATTAGAAATAGAAAAACTCATCCAGATTTCGGGTGTGATTTGCTAAAAGATGTATTCTGCATTCCCTATGTTGAAGCAGAAGAAATCAGTCAGGATGGAAGTTGGGAAGAAGTAGTAAATAATGTCATATTAAATCATCCTTATTTTGAAGTTTTTGACTTGCTGGAATATATTTCACACGAAACACAAGACATAACGCAAGGGGAATTACCATATGACAATTTGCCTTCTCCGGAGGAACGATATAATGAAGTATTCAAAAAGGAATACGTTGGATATCGTTTTATTAAAGGGAAAATAAGGAATATTACAGATGAGAATGAAATACAAGAAATAGTAAAGGCCTCTTTATCTCCATATGAAGAAGTAAATTTTCATTTAGATAAAGCAAGCGAAAGATTATCAGATAGAAAAAATCCAGATTATGAGAACTCAATTAAAGAGAGCATAAGTGCTGTTGAGGCAATGTGTGTTATTTTACTAGAAGAAAAAGGAGAATTGGGTACTCTGTTAAAAAAATTAGAAAAGGCAGGTATAAAGATACATCCGGCATTAAAAGAAGCTTTTTTAAAGCTGTACGGATATACAAGTGATGCCAAAGGCATTAGGCATGCAGGCAGTATAGGAGGTACAGAATCGACTTTTGAAGAAGCCAAGTTTATGTTAGTATCATGTAGCGCATTTATAAATTATTTAAAAGAAGTATCAATTAAAATCAAATAGTAACTTACATAGGCGTTTGTCGGAAATGGCAGACGCTTTTTTGTTGCATTTTTATGGGAGCCGGGGTGGCTCCTTTTTTCGTTGGAGAAAGGCGGGTGAGGGTTGTGGCATCCAGGATTCAGGGGATTACGGTGGAGATTGGCGGGGATACTACGAAGCTCTCCACGGCGCTTTCAAAGGTGAATAAGGAGATTCGGGACACGCAGGCGCAGTTGAAGGACGTGAACAAGCTGTTGAAGCTGGACCCAGGCAATGCGGAGCTGATGGCGCAGAAGCAGCGGCTTCTGGCCCAGGCTGTGGGGGAGACCAGGGAGAAGCTGGAGGCGTTGAGGCTGGCGGGGCAGCAGGCGAATGAGGCTCTGGCGAAGGGGGAGATTTCCCGGAGCCAGTATGATGCTTTGCAGAGGGAGATTGCGGAGACGGAGCAGGCCCTGTGGGACTTGGAGCGGCAGGCGGAGCAGGCTTCGGTGGCTTTGCAGAAGATTGGGGCCGCGGGGGAGAAGCTGCGGGATGTGGGTTCGGCGATTGAGGGGGCCGGGCGGAAGCTGATGCCGGTGACGGCGGCTGTGGGCGGGCTTTCCGCGGCTGCGGTGAAGGTGGCTTCTGATTTTGATTCTGCCATGAGCCAGGTGGCGGCGGTGTCCGGGGCGGCGGGGAAGGAGCTGGATGCCCTGCGGGACAAGGCCAGGGAGATGGGGAGTAAGACGAAGTTCTCCGCTTCGGAGGCGGCGGAGGCCATGAATTATATGGCTATGGCCGGGTGGAAGACCGGGGATATGCTGGAGGGGATTGAGGGAATCATGAACCTGGCGGCGGCTTCCGGGGAGGACCTGGCGACTACTTCGGATATTGTGACGGACGCTCTGACGGCTTTGGGGCTGTCGGCGGCGGATTCGGGGCATTTTGCGGATATTTTGGCGGCGGCGAGTTCTAATGCGAATACGAATGTTGCCATGATGGGGGAGACGTTTAAGTATTGTGCGCCGGTTGCAGGGGCTTTGGGATTCACGGCAGAGGATACGGCGGAAGCCATCGGGCTGATGGCGAATGCGGGCATCAAGTCTTCCCAGGCAGGCACAGCCATGAGGACCATGCTGACCAGCCTTACCGGGGAAGTGACCTTTGTGGGGGATGCCTTTGGGGAGCTGACGGTGCAGACGGTCAATGCGGACGGGAGTATGAGAAGCCTGGGGGATATCCTGGGAGACTGCCGGGCGGCGTTTTCGCAGATGTCGGAGGCGGAGAGGGCGGCCAATGCGGAGGCTCTGGTGGGGAAGAATGCCATGAGCGGATTCCTGGCGGTGATGAACGCGGCTCCGGGGGATATTGAGAAGCTGAACAGTGCCATTAATAACTGTGACGGTACGGCGGAGCGGATGGCCGAGACCATGCAGGACAATCTGGCGGGGCAGCTTACGATCTTGAAGAGCCAGTTGGAGGAGCTGGCAATTTCCATAGGGGAGATTTTGATGCCGTCTATCCGGCAGGTTGTCGGGTGGATTCAGGGGCTTGTGGACTGGCTGAACGGTCTGGACGAGGGGACGAAGAAGGTCATTGTGACGGTGGCCCTGCTGGCTGCTGCCCTGGGGCCGGTGCTGATCGTGGTCGGCAAAGTGGTGGGCGCTGTGGGGACGGTCCTGACGGTGGTTCCGAAGATTGCGGGGGCGGTTTC
>CANAPP010000056.1 GCA_947363565.1 uncultured Lachnospiraceae bacterium
TCTTTTGGAGTCTCCCTCGGTTTCGGTTGGAACTCCTTTGTAGATTTCTGTATAAGTTCTGAAAATTTATACACTGCTAATTCCTCCATAATCCCATGAAAAAAAGAGCTTTACTTCAAGCTCTTCTTACACGCATATTATTAATTTTTACCCCTTCAAACATGGTTCAAGTCCGAAAGTCGGACTTTATTTGTAAGGCCAAACCTATTGATTTTACTGGATTTCCATAGATTCTATGTGGATTTCTCGGCCAAAAGTGGGTGAAAATGGGGCAAACTTTTCAAAAATATTTACAAATCCGAACTGACATTCCCCTATATTTATCTGGGAAACAGCAGTTATAACTCAACTACTTCGTTGTATTTCCATTTAATTCAGATTGTACTTATCTTTTATTTCCTTGATCCGTTTATTTCGTTCTTCATAAATATAAGCAAAATCTGCTTTGTTGCTATCCAGGCCCTTGATATACCTTCCCTCATCTTTTAATCTTTTTACAACCCTGTCTTCTTCATCCAACACCCATTCTCTTAATTCTTCGTATTCTTTTTGTGCCTGGTCTATGTTATTCATGTGAATACCTCCTATATCCTATCCCAAGCCTTTCGGCAATACTAATAACTTCATCATGTCTTGTGTTGTATTCATTCAAATTTGAAATCGGCAGATGCTCTTCCAATTCTGTCTGGCTCCTCGTTAGTTCATAAACATACCGTTCATCTACCCCTCGCAATATTTCCAAATCGAACGCCATAAACAATTGAATATCATCACTGCTAAATGAATACTCATTTGAAGAACCCACTGGATGATTATGCGTAACATATGCACCCTTCAAAGAATCTCCCATATCATCATCCGGATGAACGCTTTCCTTATCCCCAAAACACTGAAAAACAAGCCCTAATGCCGTTATCACAACAGCCGATTCTTTATCATATCCGGCAATCTCTTTTTCGTATCCTCTTAATGTAGATAATACCACATCTTCTGACACATTATCAAGCGTTCCCAGATATTTAGGCGGGTCATGGTCGATATTTTTTCCCTCTCCATCCCCGTAAGAAGATGCGGGCTGAACAGGTGTCAATATGCCGTCCTCTCCCAGCTTCAGAGCTTCCGCTTCTACATACTGTACAGCGCACCTGCACCTCGGGTGTGCCGGAGGCGTAAGTTTGTGCCCCGGGAACAGAACCTTTCCCGGAAAATCAAATTCTTCATCCATGCCGACCTGTGTTCCGTCCAAAGCCTGGCAGATACTGCACACATTTTCAACCCCCGCGGTAATCCACCGCTTCTCCATGACCCCCATCAGTCCCTCTGCCTGTGCCTGCCGGATCGTCTCGTCCATCCCTTTGTTGAACGCAAATGCCATCTCCGTATGCGCGATCGTATAGGCCCGCTCCCTCTGCTGCTTTGCCGCATAGATGATCTGCTTTTCCCTGGCTTTCTTCTCTATACTTTCCTTCTTCATCCGCGGATGCTCTTTGGCAAGCCGCTCCTTAATGCTGCGGTAATATCTGACATTTGCTTTCGTCTGTCTTGCGGTCAGGCCGATGCAGGGGCGGATGACCCTTGCCAGCTCATCCACCGAAAATTTATCCGTGATCCGCTTTAGCAGCAAAGCATTGACCGCTTTTCTCTGCTCTTCGGTAACAGACGTAATGAATGCTGAGCCGCGTGCAGTAATCCATGAAACAACGTTCGGTACTCCCGTGTTAAACGAAAAGCCCGGCAAAAGCTCGTCAAAAATCGGCTGGCCTTTCGCACCCGCCGTGATCGCATTAAGCCACACCGGGTACATCTTATCCGCGACCATCTTCGTGTAGTCCTGCTGCCACAGACGCATCGTTTCTTCGGATACTGTCCCCTCCAGCATGGCTTCCCGAATCTCCTTGTAAGAGAATGCATTTCCCTGGTCCTTCCAAAAGTTCACCAGAAACTTAGCCGGCTCATCAGCATTCCCATCCAGATAAGCATTCAGTCGGTCTAAGACCTCCTGTCCGTCTTTGCTTGCAGATTTCTGGATATATCTCCTTTTCGGTGCTTTGAATACAAACGCCATATACTCACCTTCCCAGCCGTTTCTTCGCTTCTTCGATCACTTCGTCAGATATATCTTCATCATCCCTGCCTGCTGCCGTCTCCGGCTCCGGAGGCTGGTTCCGGTTCTGCAGTCTCTCCCTCTCTTCATCAATATCGCGGGTATCCTCCGTCCTTTCCGGCAGATGCCCCACCTGACGCACATAGTCCTCAAGGCCGTCATCCGGCACGAGAACTCCGATACTGGTCATGTCCCTGATAAAGGCAGATACCTTTTCAATGTCCGCATCCTCGATGTCTCCGTGTGTCAGCTTCGGATAATCCGTGATCCCCGCAAAATGCTCCCCGTTGATATCGATCAGGTTCGGTATCCCCTGGCTGTTAAATGTCTCCGCGATGATATCCAGATACGCGCCGCAGGCCATAGCAAACAGTTCCGTCTTATCCGAGCTTAAAGCCCAGGAGCCATTCTGCTGGTGCCCGAGGAAGATAAAATCAGCAAGGACCGTCATTGCAATTCTAGTATCATACCGCTCGATGATCGCGTTAGTATCAAATTGTCTTGTCCCCCCGGTGCTCAGAAGCTCCACTTTATAATCTCCAGGAAGAACAAGCCCTTCCTCCTCATCGCGTCTTATGTTCCGCACCATTTCTTCCAGACCGGCTCTGATCCGCACCATTTCCTTATCGTTATCATTCCAGATTTCGCTCCCCATAGCTTCCGGAGTATAGATGACCGGCAGTCCGGCCAGATCCCGCTCTATACCGATTCCCTCTATCTCTTGGATCCTTCTCTTAAAATACCAGGAGCGGTAAGCGTTTCTCAGGATGCTCCTTCCCTCCGGGTTATCTTTCCTTGAACGCGTCCGAAACAGCATTCCCTTGCTCATGGGAATTGTAAATGTGCCAAAGTCAGGAGGAGGCATCTGCGTCATTCCAATAAGGTTGTCCGCATCATCATATTCCCACTGATAAAGCGTCTCCTGCGCCCTAATCGGGAGCTTCGCCCATCCGATCAGCCCATCATTAAACTTGCTCCGGGTCCTGATGTCGCGGGTATTCCCCATCCTGCGTTTATATACAATCTCATGAAAGCTCCATCCGTAGGTAAGGAACGACAGGATCTCAGACACTGTGTCTACCCAGGTGTGCTGCATATCATCAAGGCAGGACTGGACAAACTCTGCTGCCTCCTTATCCCCCGGAGTGCTGCCCTGCGGCTCTACTGTCCATGCAGTCTGCCTAACCAGCATTTCAATCGCATACAGGATAGCGCCGACAATATCATCGTTATCGGCCATCTCCCGGTATGCTCTAATTCCTTTATACCCCTGCAGTTCCGGTAGGAATTCCTCATAAATAATACCGCCGTACCGGCGCTGGCCGATACGGCCTATTTCTTTTCTGTTTGCCATGCCTTTTACCTCCTCCAGTAACTGCTCTTGCCTAACGTATTCTTCGGCGGTATACCGCCGGTATATTTCTTGATCTTTCCTAGATAAACAGAAAGCGTGAGCGCATCCGCCCTGTCCGGCGAATCGAGCCCCCGCTTCTTCATCTCTTTCTTTGACTCTATCTCTATCTTCCCGTTGCTGGCTACGGAATACTTTCTTGAAATCACCTGTGCTACAGTATCCGCATCATCTTTGATCACGATATCTTTATTTTCCAGCAATTCCTTCAGTGATGCCCACATATGGGTAGTCAGATTGTTATAATATTCCGCTGCCTCTTTTCCTGCCTTCGTATCAGTCTCGATCTTTTCTGCGGCATTTATTGGAATGATATATAACCGGCCCAGGTTCCGCTCATGCTTTACTTCCCTTAACCGATCTGTAACTCCTCCCCCAAGCCCCGTATCGTCGATATTCACATAGATTCTTCCCGTATAATCCGTGAAATCCCTGACAATTCGCTGATACTCCAGCACGATATCTCCTGCAGTAGCCATAAGATCCTGACCCCTGCGGTGCCTTACCATCTCTATATGTCCTTGGAGATTTCTGTAAATCACCGTCTCATCATCACCGTAACGGGCAACGTCCACGCCGAGTATTACCTGCGGCATCCCTTTTCCGTCCGGCAACTCATACAACCGGTCTGTACACTGGTCCATAAGTTTGGAACTAATAAAGATGTCATCCTCCTGGTTCGGGAACTCCCCGCGTACCCGGACACGGATCACATTAGATTCCCACCCGTATTTCTTTATCAGGGATTGGATATTTTCCTTATCCGTCCTGTCGCTGTCCATGGATGAGACCGTGTGACGTTTATACAATGCCCTGTCTGAGTTGTGACTGTCAAAAAATGTCCCACTGGTCTTCGTGGGGTTCCCGCACAGCAAAAGCTTATTGTTCTTACCAGAAAGAGTCCCCAGTATCGCCTCCATGATCGGATCCGCTACGCCGGAAGCTTCGTCTACAATAAAGAGCATATTGTCCTCGTGGCAGCCCTGCATGTTCTCCGGCTTTGTGGCAGTCCTGGCCACGCCGAACCAGCGCTCCTCATTCCCATTCATATAGACATAAGTCTTTGTCCATTTCAGGAGCATGGTAAGCAATGGGGAACGGCTCATCCATTTCGATATCTCCGACCACAAGACATCGTGGAGCTGCTGCTTAGTCGGCGCCGTCGCAACGATACGTGAATACGGAAAGCAGGTGATAAACCACAAAAAAAGAGCCGCCTCCAATCCGGTCTTACCAACACCCTGCCCTGACTTAATACTGACTTTTGGGTGATGCGCCAGATCCCTTGCCGCCTCTGCCTGCCATTTATCCGGTTCAAATGTAAGAACCTCCCTGAAATAGATAACCGGGTCATCCTGCCACAGGGGGATGCTTTCGTCAAGGAAGTCTTTCAGCCACTTCATATCACTTGCCATCCTGCTGCCCCCTTGACCTTATTGTTGCTTCCATCCATTCACGAACGACCTCTGTTCCTTCAGAAGAAGAACCGCTCTGGATTTTTTCTGTATTGGCCCGGATCTGTTCTATTCTCGCTTTCTGTTCTTCAGTAGCAAGATCCCACCGCTTATGCAGCAGCTCGTCATACTGCTTGATATCTCCACGCAAAGAAGTCATTGCCTTGGCCTGGGCGCTCAGGAAATTCCCCTGTTTGTCCCATGCCTGCTGTACTTCCCATTTCTCTCCGATCACATTTCCATCCTTTTCCTCCACCTTCTCAATAGTTTTATCATCCCGGTCTCTCACATACATAATCTGCTGCGCCCGGATGATGGCAGCATAAGAAATCTGAATCTGATTCCAGAGGATATCCAGCGGGTCTGTCGGCATTTCTTCAATAATGGAAACGGTTTCTTCTGGAAGATACTTCGAGAAGAAACCGTATTTTTCTGCATTTTTATTTCTTTTCGGGGCACCGTGGCCAGCAGCATTCTTATTGCCTGGCGGGGCGCCGCGTCTCTTTTTCGCAACGTTGCGATTATTTTTTTGCAACGTTGCAATAGATTCAGCATCAAATTTATATCTGTTCTTCCAGCTTCTCACAGTTCCTTCTGATACATTTAGTTGACTTGCAATCTCAACTAACTTCATCCCTTGCTTATATAATTCTTCTGCTTTGTAAGAATCAGGATTTCTCTGTTTCGGCAATCACCTCACCCCTGTTTCTTTTTTTGAAATAATACCCACTGTTCTTATTTAATAATTCTTTATAATCAATTCCTTGTAACGACGTGGGTTAGTTTTCGCTACAAGGTTATCCTGCCGCTCTACTTCAATCAAATCATACTCTGCATAAAGTATCCTTATTTCTGGACAATCATTATAAGATAAAACAAACTTCCCTTTGATTTTAGAAAGTGTATCCCGCAACCTTACATGGTCCTCTGGCTGGAAATGATCAGGATAATAGTTTTCTGCCTCATAATAAGGTGGATCACAATAAAATAATGCCGATTCCCGGTCATATGTTTTTATCAGCTGACCGAAATCGACATTTTCTATCACTACCCTATTTAAACGCTTTGACACTTCCTGCAGAAAATCTATTGATTTTTGCAAATCCTTTGGCCGCACACCGAATGACCTCAGATCAGTCCCAAAACTATTTTTTATCATACAATAGAACCTTGCGGCTCTTTGTATATCTGTCATTCCCCGAATCCTTGACTGGGAAATGCCGTCAAAGAACTGTTCTCTGGATACAAAACTCCATTCCAGCTCTTTCTGCAATGCCTCTGGATGGTATTTCACACAACGATACAAATTGACCAGATCACCGTTGATATCATTATACACCTCCATCGGTGCGTGTTTCTCTTTATCGAACAACACCCATCCAGCCCCACCAAATACTTCAATATATCTGTCAAACTTTTCCGGGAACTGCTCGATAATCTTCTTTTTCAGCAGCTTCTTGCCGCCAATCCATGAAATAAAACTGTTCATGTTATCAACCCTCTTTCTGTAATACGTGGGTATTATTTCAAGAGGTATATTAAAAAGCATATAGCTCTTTAACCGTTATTGCATTAGGAAAGCGCCCTAAATTTAATTATAACAGTCTCATATGTATACTATCACACACATCGTCAAATTTCATAACATAATTTAGTAAATCTTTTTTAGATTTTTCCATATAGTCCTTATCCATATAATGCTCCCCATAAAAAAGCCTATAATCCTCGAAAATATCTTCAAGTCTGTCAACATCACTTTTCAAATCACAAGGAGCATTATCTTTAAGATATTTAATCTTATTAGCAATCGATCTATGAACAATTAAGTCACTATCTTGCACCACTATAAATTCTTTATCCAAAATAATATCTTGAATCTTGTATAGTAAATTATCTATTTTTTCCATCTTTCGTCTATCATCTGTTTTTCTTTGTGTGAAAAAATATGATAGTACTATTGCTACCAAAATACTAATCATTGTTGTTAATGGTGCTTTTAGAAAATCATCATTATTTATTATATTATAAATTCCAAATATTATAGTTCCTAAAACACCTAATATTATAACAATCTTTTTCATCATTGTAGTTTATCTTCAGCCTCTTTAACATATTTTTTTATTAATCCTTCTAATGTTACATCATCATTACATATTATAACAATATTATCTAAAATATTCTTTTCTTTTAATGTCCGCACTAATCCACCAAATGATTCCTCTAAAAACGAAGTCGCAAATCCATAGCAGTCATCTAAATCGACTTTCAAACATTCTTTTTTTTCTCTCGATTCTAGATAACGGGGAATTAATATTTCTTTTCTAAACTTTTCTCCAGAATCTGGACCTTCCGATTCATATCTTGCACCCGGCGTGTTAGAAAAATCTTCTGAAATCTTAACTACCATAATAAAACCTCCTATACATTTGCAATTTCAAATTTCACTATTGTTCCAAATATTTTTTGCTTATAATTTTCTTTTATAAATTTTATGCCATTTTCACTCTTAGAAGATCGGCAACTTCCAGAGCCGGACAATACGTAAAAATTTTTTAATCTTCCACTCTTTACCTTTTCATATAATGCTGGCAGACCGTGTCCTCTATTATACATTCCTGTTTCTGTTCTTGATTCCCCTAAAAATGCTGAATAAATAAGTTCAGCATCTGATATAGCAAAAGGTACCTTTTCTATCCACTTTCTCTTAACTGTGCTAGGAATTCCATTACCAGTATCAATAAAAGCAAATAAAATACTATCTCCTTTATCTATTGCATATAAATACCAACATGGAGCCATCAATCCTTTCTCATCATACGCATGATGAACTGTATTTGACATCAACTCAATAAGCGTTTTGTACAAATCAATTGTAAATTTATAATCTTTATTAAACCTTGATCTAACAAAATCACATATGTTTTTAGCAACTGACGAATTTGTATTTTTCCCTGTTATAATCTGAATTTTATCATCAGCTTTTGTTGGCGTGATAATTCTTTTAGTATGTACATAATTGAGAAAACCTGATTCCATAAATACTTTTTTTGCATTTTCATTCTGTGGAAGTGTCCCTTTAAACTCATATTTCATCGAAATATTATGCTTTATATTGTATAATATTGCAAGTATATATACCAACGCATCTGTTGTAATGGTGGATACATCCGATGCATTGATATAAAATCTTTGTTTAAAAATTTTCTTTTTAACTTGAGTTATAATATCAACAAAATATTGTATAGTTTCCTCCGTATTTTCTGTAAAACTAAAAACTTCTGGAGCTTTAGCAATATATGTCTCTTTACTCTGATAATTGTTATTGTTTTGCTCTTGTTTTCCAGATCCGGAATGCGTCTTCTTATTCTTGTTTCTTTGTATCTTTTTGCTTCTATTATCAAGCCATCTTTTTCTTTTTTGCTTTCTGTCCATATATTATTCCTCTTAGGGTTACAATTATAACATATGCGCACAAAAAAGAAAAGGATTTAAAAACCTAAGTTTTTAGAAGGAAAAAAGACGCCCTGATTCCGCCCAGAACGCCTTTTCCTTATTGTGTGTGGGCGAGAAACTTCCAGCTTCTTTCCTTCCGCTTCCCGATGATACTATAATATCACATGTCAATAGGACATTCTAGGACATCTTTCGGAATATCAAAATGTGCCAATGCCTTTCCGTGCAATCTTGTTATATGTCTCTCAGAGAAAGACATCTTCTCCGCAATCTCCCACCACGCAAGCCCCGCTATGTAACGGTAAAACAACACATCCTTCTCATTCTCGCTTTTCAGCTTCTTAATCCTTATGGCAATGTCCTTATAAGTCCTGATCCGCTCATAGCGTTCCTTTATAAGGCTGCGCTCCAGATGGTCCAGCTCTGCTGCATATCCTGACAGATCCGACTGTCCAGAGCCATGCGGCATCCCGTCATTGTTTACCGACATGGACGAACGCATAGCACGTAGCTCCGCAAGTTCCGTCTCTATCCGGTTAATTCTCCTAACATGGCCTCGGTAGCCTTTCAGATATTCCTTCTTCTGCTCGTTCTCCGACTGCACTGCCTGCATATAACATCAATCCCTTCTTATTCTAGCATAATCCATTGCTACATACTGCCCGTAAGTCATCCCGGCTTCCCTTGCCTTCCTGGCCAGTTCCTGCAGCGGGCTTTCCCGCTTTTGCCTCCCAGCACGCTTTTCTTTTTCCGCCTTAAGCCTCTGGTTCCTTTCTTTATTGCGCTTGAGCTGGTTTCTGATATAGCCTTTCTTTGAACACTCCTCACAGCAATATTTCCTGTTCCTGTCCGTGACCTCCCTGCCACAGACAGGGCATATCTTTACTTTCTCCATGTATCCTCCTTATGCTGCTGCCATCTGTCACCTCTTTATCCGTGCGACGTCGCACATTGATTGTCCTGCTGCCCCTCCTGGCTTTCTTTCTTCACCTTATGCAATACCTTCAATGCCGTCTCTATGCTCTTTCGTTCCCTCTCTTGGAAAGAAACGATATCAGAAAATATTTTTATCTGTAACAGTTCATCTTTGAAATACTCTATCGCATGGTCAATGTCTGCTGCCTCAGGAACTTCTGATACAACATTTTCTTGATTCATCTCTTCAAAGTAGAACTTTACAGGGTGCGGATCCGGATGTACCAGCCCAAACCTTACCGCATTTTTGTATGTAACACTGTCCCTCATGAGAACGGATGGAAATCTTTCTACAGCTTTTCTAAAATATTCCAACGGAGCCGCGCTCTTATAATGGTTACAGCTCCGGCATGATGGAAGCATATTTTCAATAGCATCCTCTCCCTGCT
This sequence comes from uncultured Lachnospiraceae bacterium, assembly GCA_947363565.1. GTDB lineage: Bacteria > Bacillota > Clostridia > Lachnospirales > Lachnospiraceae > MD308. The sequence continues at coordinate 9,787 of CANAPP010000056.1, forward strand.
CTTTGCATCCGTTTAGGGGAATCACATGATCTACCTGCATATCTTTGTATTTCAGTTCGCATCCACAATAAGCGCAATGGCCTTTGCATTTTTCATAGATAAGCTTACGCTCTGCTTTTGTCAGTTTTCTTCTCATTATCATCACCTCTTGCGTACTTATTTTGATAATACGGACATTCAATTTTTCCATCAGCTGGCTTACTCCCGCAATATACTTCAGGTTCATCACTATGCATAAAATTATGATGTTCCATATAGCAATCGCCGTTTTCATCCTAACTTGCTAAACATCTTAGCGCTTTTATTAAATCTCTATCCATCAAGTCTATTCCTCCACTTAGCACAGTACAAAACTTTCCATATTCACAATTCTGAACCAGTTTGGTTTCATACCGATTCTTTCGTGAAACTCTTCTATTACAGAAGCCAGCCTGTCTTCAAGCCACTTCTTATCTTCATCCGAGACGCCTTCATAGATATAGTAATCACATCCGGATTCGTCACAATACAGCTCGTCTAAATATTCAAGCTCCCGATCTGCGTCTAAATCTGTCCGCAAAGGAATATCCTCACACTGACCAAGGTAAATCATTGGATCATCGTCATCACTATAAAATCCATTTCTCTTTATTATCTCTTTACACCCATAGGCATCTTCTATGGCTTCTTCCTTTGTATCGAATGTCCCATGCGTCCAGCATTCACTATCTCTTTCATTCCATGACCACTTCATTTTCCTTACACCTCCATTAGACTTCCGTTATCTGCCATATCATCATCTCTGTATCTTCTACAGACTGTTTCAGGATGTCTTCATCATCCATTACTGCTGCTTTATTCTCCGCCTCTTCTTTACTTTCAGCTTCTATCTCAATTGTATGGAACTCTGCTAATTCTACTTTGTATTTGAGATGTTCCTTTTCTGCATCATGCAAACCTACAACCATATTAGCACGGCCCTCCTTCCGCCCCATGAAACGCTCCAGCAGGATATAGCCAATCACCTTTTACATAAACATCGCCGACCTTAAATTCGCCGGAAACAAGGCTATGTATTTCACGGTATTACCTCCGGAAAGTCAAACAATGACATCTGCACCGCCGGCACATCCTCCCATTCCACCCCGATATAATCCAAAACCCTTCCCCATCCGTACTTCTCCCATGTAACCGGGTCAGTACAGCACCGGTACATATAAAATTCCCATTCCTTAGGATTACGTTCCCTAAGCCGGTCAAACCTGTGCGGCCGCTTTTCCATGTGTATCCCGAACCCGCACATACTACAGCCCGTCCGCTTCGCTCCGGTCGTTTCCAAGTTCCCTTTATCGTCTGCGGCAATCTCCCCGTAAATTTCGGGTATGATACTCTTAACCGGCTCATAAGGAATCAGATTCCCTCTTCTGTCCTTACTGTAGGGCTGTTCATAATACATGCGTTCAAACAAATCTATATGTTCGTGATACCACTTATCCATTTCCTGTGCCAAACGCAGAATATCGTCCCGCAAGTACGGTGCAAACGGTGCGGATCTCATCACTGTCTTCCCGTAATAATTACAGCCGTGATCCGTAAGCGCTTCCTCCCTCTGTCCTCCTTCTGATGCCATCATTCCAAGAAATGGAAAGCTGTTATGCTCCTTCGCCCAATCGTCGCAAGGCTTTTCCTTCAACCAGTAACAACATTTATTGGACACTCTAAAATTCGGTTTCTGATAATGGACTCCTTCATTTTCGTTCTCATATCCACCGAAAAGTTTCAGCCATTTTTGAGGCAGTTTCATCCGGCTATTCTTTGCGTAATGACCAAGTTCTCCGCACTCACCCGTAATGATCGCGTGTCTGACTGTTTTATTATCCTCTGAAGGGTTCTGCAGAAGATCTATTTTCCCTGCGATATTCTTACTGATCACAGGGAATCCAATTTCATTGATCACCTGCGCTTTTGTTTTGTACGACTTTAAGATAGTCACTCCCAGGGCTTTATGTACCTTTTGTATACTCCTGTCTTCCAGACTGGAAACAGATATGGCAGGCACACTAATCCCGATGGATTTCAGGAATACATGCAGCGTGATGCTGTCCAGCCCTCCTACAGAAACATGAGCCTCTTTCCCCCTATCGTCCATCTGTTCTATAAATTCTCTTGCGCGAAGCTCCGAACGCCTCTTTTTAACTTCGTAAGGCAGTCTCTGCATGGCAACCATACGTGCACGCGCTTCGCTCTTTTTCTTTTTCCATTCTTCCAGACCTTTATCTGGTATTGGTTTCTTTCCTTCCTCTTCATTAAGAAAATCTAATATATTTTGCATTTTCCAAAAGAAGCCCGTGTACACGTTACCCCGGCCGGAGGCTTGGCTCCTTTCTCTATATTTCCTCTGTGTCCAGTTCTACGACACCAAATCTCCTTTTACATGAACTGCACGTCACGGTTCCGCCTGCGTGCATAACTGTTATTTCCTCTCCGCAGTACGGACAAAAATTTATTTCATCCGTATCCGTGAGCCCTGCGATATATCCATACATCCTCAAATCCTCCTGGTATTTATTATTTCCCGTATATTCCCCGCCATTTCCGCACATCCTACCATCGGGGTGATCATGTGATAGATAACAAAGAGCTTCCCATCGGCTTTACGATGGAACTGGCACAGCACTCGGATATTCTGAACCGTTTTGCACAGCTTCCCGAATCGGAACAGAAACCCATCGTAGACGGTGCCAGGAATGTCAAATCTCATAATGAGATGCGAAATTATGTGGAGAATATGTTTCAGTAAAAGCTCTCTTTGAGGGCTTTTTACTTGTCCTGTCCTCCAGAGATCATTCACATCTGGTAAACCTTTCCATGATATATTCCGCAATTCCCTTCCTCTGCGCGCTCTTCTCCTGCAGCGAGATAACCGGCAGATCCCCGAAGCAGGCATTCCTGTCATCTATGTAGTAATTTGCAAATACCTTCCGGCAGTTATTGTTAAAATGTTCGATGTTCTCCCTTATATTGTCATTTACGGCATCAAATTCAAGCCCGTAATTCCTGCAGAATTTAATCGCCGACTTTAGCAGATCTCCCTCCCTGCATGACCACAGGATGATCTTATCCCCGGCCTGCTGCCGCTCCTTGAGGAAAGCGATCAGCTCCATATTCGGCCTCCCAAGCTGCGGATAAGTGTCGGCCAGGTTTAATGTCTTATCAAAATCCACAGCGTATGTTTTTCTGTTTTCCATGCTTTTCTCCTTTCTGAAAATCCTAAGCATATTATTTCCGCCCGTATCCCGCCCGGGATACATATTTTCCCTTCGCCTGCGCATCCTATCCCCGAAAGGAGTGCATACACATGAAAGAAAGATCATCATTCACGACTGAGAAATCCATCGACTACACCGCATCCAAGGACGCATACGACGGCAACCGCGAGACCGCAAGCTGTCAGGATGACACATCGCTGCCGCCGGTAGATCACTCAGATCAGAACAAGGCCGATGGGAAATAGAGGGCTTAAGGCTCTCTATTTGTTTGTTTTGAAATTGTACCTGCCTGGAATTTTCAGCCTTCTTCCAGCAGACGCTTTTCCAATTCCTTCATATCACGCTTGCGGCCCTTAAAATTATCAAATCCCTTCTTCTTCCCTCTCTCAGTCTTCAATGGCTTATTCGCTCTGCAAAAACTCTTCAGGCCTCCTGCTGTCGCCTGCTTCACAATAGCCAGCCTCTCATCCGGATCCTGGGACAGTTCAGCCAGTTCCTCCCTTAAGGCCCGGACCTGTTCCGGAAGGATATCCCCGTAATTATGATTTCTCACAAGCAAGTACATCTGAAACGCTTCTTCCAGTTCAGGAGGCTGAAATGCAGTGTTATATTTTTTCTTTTTATTTTCTTTTATTTCAGGGGCATTTACTTCCGAAGTTATCCGAATTTCTTCGGAAGTAAATCTATTTTCTTCGGAAGAAATTCGATTTTTTGATACATTTAATACAGGCTCCTCCTTTTCCTCTTTTTCAAGGAGCCAATATTTGTCACTATAGAGCTGTCTCTTCATCCGCTTTACTGCTATCTCGTAATAGCGGCGCTGAATTCCAACAGAGGTGATGATGTTTTTCGTCATGAGGTCATCGTCTAAGAGACCTATCTCAGAGCAAAAGTGCACCACTTGCACGACAGCCTTCTGGCTCTTCACCCACTTGTTCCCGATCATCTTCATGATCATTCTCGATAGCTTATCCAAGGGGATCTCTGCGTAGTATCCGTTTCTGTATACGATACATAGTATACATTCATAAACGGTCACACCCAGTGGACCATGCCGGTCCAGTAAGTCGAAGATCTTATCATCTTCATAAAAATCAATCACTTTCGGAAAATATGTAAGCCCCGGTTTGTTTGGCGCGCCACGCCCCACAGGGATCACCTACCTTCCGTTTGCATATCCCTCATACTCCTCAACCGTAATATCCAGCCCTTCAACTGATGAATAAGCCTTCCTTGCGATTACAAACGCTATCTGCGTATCATCATGGTACGCGACGCCATTCAGGGCATCTGCGACCACTTTTACAATATTATCCATATCCGGCTTCTTAAGCGGCAGCTCCCGCCCTTCCAGCATATCTGTCCGGCGTTTTTTTGAAGCGCTTTTGGGCGGAAGAAATCCCGCCACGATCCGCATCGTTACCGGCTTGCCGCGTTCCAGGTAAAATCCTTTCCTAACCTGCAGAAACCGTTCCTTGATAAAATTCTCATACAGCACCGTCTGTTCCGGCGTCATACTCATACTCCTGCCGGTATGCCTGTCCCGGAATGTCCGCACCCTGGCTTTTCCCTGGGGCTTTCCAGGAACATGAAATGTCACTGTCTGCATAGCTCACTCTCCTTTCCTCCCCGCGCCGGGGTCCTGCCGGCACGGGGCAATATCGCTAATCTCCCGCCTGAACTATGCAATGATAGTGATATGATACTTCTCCAGCTCCTCAGCCAATTCAAACTCAAAGAACTCTTTAATCCTTTTCATTGCAACGGTCTTCCAGATTCCGCCATCAGCTTCTACCAACTTGAACATCGGTCCTCTGTCGCTGTCCTTGATCCGGAATACATATGCACTTTCCGGCTGTTCCACTTCATTGAAAGTACGGTATGGTTTCAGCATTACCGGATTTGGTACGATCACATCCGTATTATTTGCAATCCCAGATTTAATTGTGGTCTTCTGGCTGACACCGTCATCACTGTAGTTAGCCGTGGTATCCGCCTGGATATTGCCGGCAACCTTCATGATGCCCTCAAGATCCTCCGAATGAAGGAAATTCGCCTGCAGCTCGATCAGGAATCTCTCCTGATCATAATAATGGTCAAACTGGAACTCATTGACGATGGCGCTTGCCCCTACCAAATGCTCTCTGACCCTTTCATCAATCAATCCGGAATATAGCTCTGCATTCGTTGGGCTCATGATATGTAAAACCATAGTTTCCCTTAACTCTTCCGGCTTGCCTTTGATGTAATCCACGATCGCCGTCAGTGTATTAACCTCAAGCTTGCTTGCCATATCAAAATTGTGGTATTTCCGTAAATTTTTATCGCAGTAAGTCTTTCCGGCAATTTCGATAACCTTCGGCTCCATGCTCCCTTCTTTTAAATTTGTGATATACTCTAATGCTTCCTTTAATCCTTCCATCACTGTTTCATTCCTCCTGCTATGCTTTCTTTCTCATATCTACAATAGTTCCTGATGATCCCTGTTCCAATATCTCCCCGGTATCCGGATCATATGCCTGCTCCGGAACAACTCCCGGAATATCTGTCATAGATATCTGGCCGGGAATCTGTCCTGTGCCGATCTCTACGGCCTCAACAGCTCCCGTTCTGATATCTTTTCCCATGCTGAGGGCTGTCACTGCCCCAAGAGCCGGCGCCAGCGTCGTCTTCGTCTGGACACCTGTCGCAGTAAAATTCCTCTCAACGTTTGGCTTAAAACTAATCGTTACCGTGATCTTTCTAGCGGCTGACGGCTCTGTGTTCGGATCCTGGATATTCTTTGTCACCTCCTCCATCGCCCGGTTAACCTGGGCGGAAAACGCACCGTTTGCAAACGTCTCAAGATTGATGTGTTTCATGCTTATACCTCCTTCATCTGATTATTAAAAAGCCACCTGTTAATTAAACGGAAGCTCTCCATCCATATCATCCGGCACATTCATAAACCCGTCCCCGTCAACCGGCGGATACGGACAGGCCGGTTCCTGCTGCTGGTCTTCACCGCGGTCCTGGCTGTGCGACCTGCTCTCGGCAAATTCCTGCTCATCTATCACCACATCCGTTGTATACACTTTCTGGCCGTCCCTGTTCGTATAACTGCCGGTCTGTATATGACCCACAATTACGATCTTCGTCCCCTTCTGCAGATATTTTTCCGCAAACTCCGCCTTCTGCCGGAACGCGATGCACCGGATAAAATCCGCCGACTGCTCATTGCTGTCGCTGCGCACCCTCCGGTCTACCGCCAGCGTATACCTTGCAATCGCCATCTGTTCTGCTCCCTGGGAGTACCTGACTTCCGGATCTCTTGTCAGGCGCCCCATCAATATCACCTTGTTCATCTTTCTCCTTTCCTCACAGGCAGCTCCTGCCCATGCGTTATATAATTCCATGCTTCCTGATCATGCTATGCTCTCCACTTTGCCAGCATCCTCTCCAACTCTTCCGGCGTCAGCGTCTCGATCCCCTGCTCTTTGCATTCGCCCACCGTACCATCAATCAGGAGACTCATCTCCTTCGTGTCATATGTACTGCTGCCGCGGAAGATCTTATAAAACACCAGTTCCTTGCCATCCTCAGTCTTTGAACCGCAGGGCATACAGTGAACACTTTCATTCTCCATCATCTGCGCTACAGGAATATTCGTCTTGATCACTGCCTCGGCAGTTTCATCTTCGTCTATGTAGAATGGCTGCCCGTATCTGCCGATCATAAGATTCTTACACCAGGGCTTTGATATGCCTAACCTGTCCGCCAGTTTGTCCACCAGTACATGAAAATAAGCATTGGCATCTAGGCTTCTGCGCCGCCGGTATTTTTTAATCCGTATGTCCAGCAGCTCAACATCTTTTAGTTCTTCATACCCATTTTCCAGATGATCTGCCTCGTTTACTGCAAGCGTCAATTCAAACTTCTTGGTAAGGAAATTAGTTGAAAGCCCGGCAATCCTCCCTGTCAGGTTCATTATGCGTTCCCTTCCTTATCTTTGTATTTTTCAAGCAGCTTCATGGCATTGGTCCAGTGAGCCATCGTCATATCCTCAAATTTTTCCAGGCTGTAATGTCCCAGGATCGATGCCTCCGACAATCCTTTCTTCCTGATGGTGTCCCTGATAACTTTTATTTTCGTTCCGTCGATCAGAGCCTTATTCGCCTGCTCAATCATCCGGGCATTGGCTTCTTCATCCGCTGACTTCGGCTGCTGTGTGTTTCCCTGTGGGTGGTTTTCTGCCGGTCGGGCATTATTCCCCTGCTTATCATTAACCCGGCTGCCAGAGCTGCGGTTGGATCCTGCACCTGCTGACGCATGACTGTACACTATACGTTTTAGGCTGTCATTCTGAATTTCAAGCGAAGAAATGATCCCGCCGTCCACTTCCATCTTCGTTACACAGAATTTGTCATAGCAGACCTTCTTCCCGTTTTTTTCTGATATCTTGCAGTCTGACGCTTTGATCCAGATAAAGGGGGCCGTGTACAATTCCCTGCCAATCCCGAGGTTAAAACAAGCTCTTTTAAAGCTGTCCGAAGCCTGCCCTTTTTCCTTTTCCGTATAAGATTCCGTCCCGACATCCTGCTTTGATATCCACTGCTTCTTCTCTGAATCCCAAAGGGAAACCGTACAGTAAAGCCTGTCCCCGATCATCTGGTGCTCGCGCTTCCAATTCATGACACCCACTGTTTCATCCAATATGTTCTGATCCACCCTGGCATCTTTATATAACAGCAGGGATAATCCTTTGTCACTGATAGTTGCTACCCTGCACTCCACTTCATCCGGCCGGAGCGGTCTGAATTTCAAAGTATTATTTCCAGCCATTACATCACCTCATATTCCAGCCCCGTCTTCTCCAGGAACTCTTTTAACATCTGAAGATCGTTCTCCCCTACCTTCACCATCACTGTCAGCATCTTTTCCAGTGCAAACGGGGCATCTGGCATGATATCTTCCTCCCTTTGTGAAGATCCACTTTCCGCTTCCTTTCTCTCCGTCTCTCTCCGGACAGCTTCTTCTTTCTTTTCCGCCGCTTCTGCCTCTTCCGTTGCTCTTCTCTTTTCTGCTTCTTCCTGCTCTTTCTCCCGGGCGGCACGCTCTTTTTCCTGCTGTTCACGCTCCGCCTCTGCCCTGGCCTGCTCCATAAACCGCTCTTTCTGTTTCTGCAGTTCATTGATCTTAGCGACAGCGCTCTGGAGGCTTCCGGTCTCCTTCAAGACACGGAGGGCATCCTGTTCAAACTCAGATTCCATAGATTTTATCGTGGATATGGAAACCTTCATCTGGCCAAAGATCAGCTCCATATCCTCACGGATCTTTTTAGCTGAATAGGTCGCATTCTCCCATTTGGGATTATAGATCTTATCCAGCGGAAGCCAGTCGGCAAGCTCTCCCTTGACGGAATCATACGCTGCTTCAATTTCCTGCCGCTTCACCGCCCTGCGCTGTTCCTCAAACTCAACCAACTGGGTATTGATGATCCTGACTGGCTCATCATACAGCCCGATGATCCGCTTTGCCCTCTTCTCAAATTCCTCATATGGAGCCATCCACTGACTCTTGATCGCTTTGCGTTCATCGTCCAGCGCCTTTTTCTCCTTACGGATATCAGCAAGGAATTTTTTGCCGTCCTTTATCGTATCTTCCGTCACAACTACGGCTGTATATTCCTGAACCTTTTCCCTTATAGAAAACTCTACCGCATCCAGATTGTCCTCGATCGTCCCGATATTTCCTGTTACCTGTACAGGTATTAAATTTGCCATAGTTATTCCTCCTCAAATCTCTTTCATCTTCTCCCCGAACAGCTCAAGCCATTCGGACGTATCCATATCACCCAGACAGCTTTCACAGATACCCTCGTAATGCCTGTCGCCTGCATATAACCCTTCACCGCATTTGCTGCAGCGCATCACCGGCTCTGGTTCCGGTGCATTCGGGCAGGACGGGTGGCACGGTGCCTGCCTGCATATATCACACATAAATCTATTTCCCTCCCTCCAGGCAGAACGCTAACTGATCCGTTCCGGGAGTGATCTTTACCAAACGCCTGTATAACTCTTCTGTCTCCGCTTTCTCCTCCCGGCAGTCGCATCGTTCCCCATGGTCTAAATGTGCCCCGCAGAGGGGGCATGTCCTGTATTTTGCCATTTGACGTTCTCCTTACTTCTGCTCTAAAAATGTTTTCCCAAATCCGATCAGCTCCCGGAACTCTTCTTCCGTCATGCTGATGCCCTTGGTCATCTTCGTATGATCATCGTTCCAACCGCGGATGTCATACTTCGGGCCATTCCCGAACCAGTCAACGATGCACAGCTCTTTTCGGTATACCGCGTTCTCCTGCGCCGGGAACTGATGTAAAACTTCAATCAGCTCAAAATTTCCTGCTTTCAATTTGACGTTTCTCCTTTTCTCTGTTACAATGAAGTTGTTTAGATTTGTGAGCGCCTACCGCCTTGCCGGGCAATGGTAAGCGCTCTTTTCCTTACCACCATTGGAGCCCCTCCGATGTCTTCTTATAATGCCACCAGCTCCCGTCCTCATACTGGACACAAATATTGCCGGCATCGTCAATCCATGCTTTCTCCACCGCGCCGTGCGTCCAGTTTTCACAGGCTGCCATGTGCTCGTGCCAGTATTCTTCCGCCTGTTCTCTCAGTTCCTTCATCTTAGACATCCAATCACCTCACTTTTTTAATCTTTTCTCCAGATCTTCCATACTGATCCTGAGCCATCCCGCAAGACTGTATGCATTAATCTCGTAACAGTCCTGCTTCTTCCCTGTCCTCTCTGCAGGTATGTATTCACCGAAAGTCCAGATACCGCATTTTAAACGTTCCCGTACTTTGTGCGGATCACATCCGATTATCCTTGCCGTCTGGACGGCGTTCAATATTTCTCTCATATCAGCCTGCTTTCCAGCAATAATTTGCATATCACCGCTCCAAGCATTGCGCCGGTCAGGAATGCCGGCAAAAAGTGACACAGCCTTAGAGGCATATGACATATAGACCTTAGAAATATACGGCGCTTCGCCTGCCTGATCTTCGTTACTTTCAAAATTTTTCACCTCCCCTGTCAGCAAGCTGTGCTGATCATTTTGCATTCAATATGCAATAACCCTTCTTCCATCAAATACTCTCTCGCCTCCGCCATATCGAAAGGCGGAACAGTCTTCCTAAGATTGCGGTCCTTCAACCGCTTATGATATTTCTCGTAATCGGCATACACTTCGATACTTACCAGACCATTCAGGATAGCGTAACGGTTGTACCGTCTGCCGATCTCTTTCTCGATCTCTAACACTCTCCGGTAGACCGTCTGCCTGGTCACATGGAAGATACTGGCTATGGTCACCTTATTTGCATACACTTTTATCACCTCACCTTCCACAAACGTTTTTCTACGCAGGCTGTACACTCCTTTATTTCTTCGTCGCTCGGGTATTCATATCCCTTATTACCGATGTAATAGAGAAGCGTCATACACGATATGTATCTTGTGTACCAGCCTATTGCGCAGATAATTAATAACACGCTCAAAAAGACTACCATTTCTTCCTACTCCCCCTTTAAAACAGCCTATTTCTTTAGTACAGCACATCTTTTCACAGCACTCGTCCATTCAGCAAGTTCTTCTTCTACGGGAATGAACTTATGGATGTCGATTACATAAATACCCTCTTTCTTCTTTACCGCTTTTAAATAATCCTTTTCTTTGCAACCGAGCAATCCGATAATAAATTTCCAAAACATCCGTTATATCACCTCCCTATCCTGCTGCCATCTGCAGATCTTTCTTGTCTAAAAGTTCTCTGTCCTTTAAAACTTATTTCTTGCTTTTTTGTTCCACCTTTCTTATACTATATTTACGGGATACTACCATGTAATCGTACAAAAGTGTTTTCTCCAATATGTATAACGGTTCCATGTTTAAAGGTAAAAGCCTCATCCGCATCACCTACTACATTGATTATCTATTAGACAGAACGGAGAATCCTGATATTAATAAGTGAGGTATTTTATGGACGATAATTCATTTTTACTACTAAAACTATACTTAGAAAGAGAATCGCTTTCCGCATCCGATTTAGCACTTCTGTCTAACGGTGACCCTCGGAAGTATTTGGAACCTATCTACTACCTTGTTGATAGAATGTACTTAGAAGTCATGCCCCTATATAATGATAATCGCCCCAAAACACTTAACATCAAATATCGGATTACTCCTGACGGTCGCAGAGCTTTAGAAGCCGAAGAGAAGGAACGCCGCCGTTATAAACATAATGAAATTCGAGCATGGATTACTTTGGCTATTGCCATTGCTGCTTTTATATTATCTGTAGTATCAATGATATTGCAGATATAACAAGTCCTGCCATTGCTAAAGCTGTAATTCCCCATTGTACGATTTCGTAAGCTACTGGGTACTTTTTTTGAAATTTATTCCACATGTCCTCACTCCCCCTCCTATCCTGTTGCTACTTTCGGCTCTTCGCTTTCAATCCCTACTTTGAATCCTCTCGCCATCGCAAAACACTTTCTTTCATTGAACACTTCTGGTATAATCTTCCTATCAAATGATGAAAGGAATGATAATATGTCTTTAATGG
>CANAPP010000057.1 GCA_947363565.1 uncultured Lachnospiraceae bacterium
GGGAGAAGCTGGCGGCAAATAAGTTTGCCGGGAGAAAGGAGATGGCAGGATGAAGAAGCTGATATCTACATTAAATCTTGAGAAAAAAGAATGGTTAAAATACCGTAAGCGAGGACTTGGCGGTTCGGATGCCGGGGCAGTCTGCGGCCTCAATCCCTACCGGACGGCGATGCAGGTCTGGCAGGACAAGAGAACGGACACCACCGAAGATATAGACAACGAAGCCATGCGTCAGGGAAGGGAATTTGAAGATTATGTTGCACGGAGATTTACGGAGGCGACAGGAAAGAAGGTGCGTAAGGCCAACTTTATGTACTACGACGAGGAACATCCTTTCATGCTCGCAGACGTGGACCGGATGATCGTCGGGGAAAATGCGGGGCTGGAGTGCAAGACTGCCAGCCCTTACATGGCGGAGAAATGGGCGGACGGCAGGATCCCGTTGTCCTATCAGATCCAGTGTCTCCATTACATGTCCGTCTGCAACGCGGATGCGTGGTATATCGCGGTACTGATTTACGGGAGGGAGTTCAAATATTATAAGATAGAGCGGGACGATGAGATGATTGAGGATCTGATCCGGATAGAGGAAGATTTCTGGGAGAACCATGTGTTAAAAGGAGTGCTGCCGGAGCCGGACGGTTCGGAGCTTGCGGACAGTGTGATCGCAGAGTATTTTAAGAAATCTGAGGCAAAAACTATCCTGCTCACCGGGTTTGACGAGAAGCTGGAAAGGAGACAGGAGCTTTCAGAACTCATCGAGAGCCTTGAAAGTGAGAAGCGGCAGATTGAGCAGGAATTGAAACTTTATATGGGGGATGCTGAGATTGCGGAGAATGAGCGGTACAGGATCTCATGGAAACCGGTGAGCAGCCAGAGGCTTGACGAGAAGAGGCTAAAAGAAGAGAGGCCGGAGATTTACGAAAAATATCGGAAGGTGTCGCAGTATCGGAGGTTTATGGTGAAGGCGGCGAAGGCTGTGGAGAAAGCGGCATAGCAGATTTAATGCCAGGAGAGAAAAACATAAAATTTGCCGGCATTTTACATAATAACAGGAGCAAAGCCGATATACAAAGAACAAAAAATAAGGTATAATCTAATCGTAATAACGTAATGGCAATTAAAGCAGAGGTGAAAGATATGTTGGCTGTGAAAGGGATATACAGTGATGGGAAAGTGCTGGTAAATCGAAAACTGCCGGTAAAAACAGCGGAAGTGATCGTCGTATTTCCAGATGTGAATGAGGAGAGGGCCGATTTGTCGACAAAGGCCAGAAAGGAACTGTTTCAAGAGTTTTCAGGAAGTATAGACAGGGTAATCGATGCAAAGGCAGAAAAAGCGGAGGCACTGGATGAGAGATATGAAGGTACTGATTGACACAAATGTTATCCTGGACTGGATAATGTCCCGGGAACCTAATGCAACAAATGCAAAGCGGATCATGGAGCAATGCCTGTTTGGTGATATAGAGGCATATATAACGTCTCATTCTGTTGCAGATCTTTTTTATATACTCAGGAAAGATTTTACAGTGGATAAAAGAAAAGCGCTGTTGTGCCTGCTCTGTGAGAGCATGGAAGTGATCCCCGAGGATAAGGAGATTATTCTGGAAGCATTGCGCCGCAGGGATTGGAAGGACCTGGAAGACGGACTGCAGATGCAATGTGCGAAAAAAGCAGGGCTTGATTATATCATTACGCAAAATTTAAAGGATTTCCAAAGGTCTGATGTAGAGGCAGTCAATGAAGAAAAGTTTTGCGAGATGATTGGCTGGGAAAATGATAAATGAAAATCATTTTCATTATATACAGTGTCCAAATTGGACACTGTATACTGGACGGATGATATAAAAGATAAATATACATTTAGCAGGGAGGTGTAAAAGCCTCCTTATTTTAATGGAAAGGATAATCTATGGCAGAAAAAAATGTAATCAAAGAAGAACTCGCTAGAAAAGCAGGATGTATAGAGGAAAAGAACAGGGAAAATATATCGTCCTCTGCAAAAGAAGACGAAGAAAAAGGAGGAGCGGAAGATATGGCAGGAGCAGGAAAATGCAGTAACAGCGGTGAGTTTGTCCGGCGGTTAAGGGCGGATGAGATTGAGTGCAGGGTAGCTATGGTCAATGAGAAAGGCTTAAGTCTTCTTCTGTTTAAAGATGCCCGTGTGGACCAGAAGATCTTAGATGAGACATTTACGCCTTTCGGATGGAAGAGGACACACCAGAGCATTGACGGGAACCTTTACTGTACGGTGGAGATCTGGGATAAGGAAAAATGCCAGTGGATAGCGAAGCAGGATGTAGGGACGGTCAGCTATTCGGAGAAAGAAAAGGGACAGGCTTCGGATTCATTTAAGCGGGCGTGTTTTAACTGGGGGCTGGGAAGAGAGCTTTATACCGCGCCGTTTATCTGGGTCCCGGCAGAGAAAGTGGATATTAAGCTGAAGGGCGACCGCTATGTTACGTCAGAAAGATTTTCCGTCCAGTCGATCTCATATAATGAGCAGCGGGAGATCGTATCCCTTGTGATCGTAAACAGCAAAGGATATAAAGTGTTTGAGACGGGAAAGAGACAATGGCAGGGGCAGGATGCCGGCAGAAACAGCATTGGGAGCAATGCCGTGGACAATAAAGAAGATATTAATTCCGGCATCAGGAGCACCAGTACAGATACTGGAACCGGTATCATTACGGATATCCAGCGCAGGGCATTGGAAAAAGAATTACAGCGCACAGGCGTGTTGCTGGAAACTGTGCTCGGAAGATACAGTATCTACAGCATGGATGAAATGACAGAGGAAATCTATACCAAGGCGCTTAACAGTTTAAAGAGGACAAAGTCAAAAGCAGCATGATATGTAAATGAGGAGGAAGTAAAGATGAGCGAAGGTAATCATAAGAAGAATATCAGTTCCGTATGGGAGGAATTAAAGCAGAAGGTCAGGTTCCGGCTGATCAACAGGGAGCAGAACCAGGAATATCTAAAAAGCCATGTCCACCGGGAATATCTGGATCTCGCCGCAGTATTCGGAGTGGAGGCGGCAGATCTTAAGGCGGTGAAGGCCCTCATTCCGGTAACGGAAACGATGGCATCAGAATGGGGAGTTACTGCGGATGATCTGTGGGCGGCGGCGCTTGCTAATCTGGAAGAAGAGGAATGCATAGTTGTAGATATCCGTTATATCATCCCCGGAGGTATGGGGAAGAACGAGGCAGATATAAATATGTACGTATGCATGACACAGGACGGAAGCGGAAACGGAGGAGCCGGGGCGATATTGAAGAAAGGCCTGCTGAAAGAGTTTGCAGGGGAGCATAAGGAGAAGATCTATATTCTGCCAAGCTCAGTACACGAAATGCTCCTGGTGCCGGATGACGGGAAGGGAGTGGAGAACGTGCTGAAAGAGATGGTGGAGGAGGTCAATGACGGGTTCAGGTATGGAAGCCCGGAGGAATGGCTGTCGGATTCAGTGTACTATTATGACCGGGGAAAGGATGAAATCAGGATAGCGGCATAGGAGGGAAAGGGTGTATGGGAAAAGTAGATATAATCATCGCTTTATTGGTGCTGATACTGCTGACGCTTTTGTTCAGGGAAGAACTTGCGGAATTAGTGAGGTGGATGGTGTTTAAAAATTAGAAAGGATGTGATAAGATAGATGTTACATGAATGAGAATATATTTTATATTATATTGAAGCTATGCTGGCAAGGCTGTGCGGGATATGGTGCGTATATCGATATAGCAGAAAGCCATGAAACCGCACAGTTATGATTAAAAAGTAAGAAAGATGGCAGAGAAGGAAAATGCAGTTTATTTCTGAAAAAATATTAAATAAGATTTCGTATAAAAGTACGCTGGGGCAAAGTTTAAAACCAATCTCTTATTCGCAAATATGAGAAAACATTGCGGATGGGCGGCGGGTTTAACCAGTGTTTTAATGATATATTGGGATTCCGCCTGCGTTTTGATGAATATCCGGGAGAATATCCAGATTATTTCCGGGTGGTTGATCTAAGAAATGGGAAGAAAGTGGATGATAGATACCGGGCCGTCCATTTATACTATCAAAGGGATAATCTGGCATATCCGATAGAAATCCAGCTATGGTGTGCAGAAGATTACCAGTTTAATATATGGAGCCATAAACTGGTGTATAAATACTGGGATGCAGAGATTGGAAAAAGCCTGTATGAAAAATACATATCTGGTGAAATATGCACAGAAGAAGATTTTAAAAATGAGATGAATAAGCTGGTATAGGATAAGAATCAAAGAGAGGGATAGAATAATGACTGATAATAACCGCTTTTATATAATCGCCAAAAAATTTAATGAGGTCGGCTGTATTGCGTATAAATGCAAGAACCTGATCGAAGCAAAGAGTGTACCGAATACGTTGGAGGCGATCCGGGCAAAAGATGTACAAATCGTTATATTGGATGATCCGGAAATTTATTCTGAATATGCACCGTATAAGTACATTGACGATCTTCGGGAGTTTATGAATCAGGCTGGTAATCTTAATCTGATCGTATAGTGCATCTGCTTATTGGAAGATGGTATTTGAAAAACCTTGTCAGACGTAAAAATGATGGGCATAAGGTTTGCCAGGGGTAAGAAAACTGTGAGTTGGTCGTACTTAAAAAATCTTATGATATATAAAAAACAGTAGGAGGCGCGGACAATGAATGTAGTAAGAAAAGAAGCATCCAGTACCATAGATGATATCTATGCATTGCCGGAAGGAGAACGTGCAGAACTGATAGAAGGTAAGATCTATTATATGGCGCCTCCGAGTACGGAGCACCAGAGGATTTCCTATTCTGTCGCCAGGAAAATCTCGGATTATATTGACAGGAAAAAAGGTGATTGTGAAGTATTCCTTGCGCCTTTCGCGGTATTTTTGAATGAAGACGGCCGGAACTATGTTGAGCCGGACATCTCGGTTATCTGCGAAAAGAGTAAGCTGGATGATAAAGGCTGCAATGGCGCGCCGGACTGGATTATTGAGATTGTCTCGCCGGGAAGCAGGAGGATGGATTATCTGATAAAGCTTTTTGAGTATCGGAATGCGGGGGTTAGAGAATACTGGATCGTTGATCCGCAGAAAGACCGGATCACCGTTTATAATTTTGAACATGATACGATAGAGGAGTATTCTTTCGGAGACGATGTGCCGGCAGGTATATATAAAGATTTTTCACTTCTCGTAGACAAGACTTAATAATGCTGCAGGGAGCAGTGCAAACAGAGCTGATCAACATAAAGGTAAGAAAAATCTAGGAGGTAGGATAATGTTTGAAGCATACGGCGATGTTGTCACTGCAGAAGAGGCTGCGGATATGCTGCGTATCGGGATGAACCGGATGTATGTATTATTAAAGAGCGGGGAATTAAAGGCATACCGGGAAGGGAGAGTCTGGAGGATATCAAGAAAAGCGATAGAGGAATATGTAACAGGACAGAGCAGGCTGTAGGTGTCCAATCTGGACACCCTACTTGACTTACTTAACACAGAAAAGACAATGGATAATACCCGGCAGACAAAAAGCCTGCCGGGATATTTTATGCGTATCTTGCAATCTCCCTTCCGAAATAATAATTCGTTTCATAACAGAGCCTGCCGGGGAGTCCGTTCTTCTGATAAAAGTATGAGCCGTCTGTAAAGCTTATCGTATTAAGGATAAAGTGTATATGAAGGTTGTTCGGTTTATGATGGATGGCATACAGGATCTGGTAGTTACAACTGAATTTGCTGCATATAAAATTGGCAAATCCTCTTGCTTTATTCATGGATTTCAGTTCATTTGAAGGAAAAGATATGATAAAGTGGATCAACTGACTTTTGTCTGTTTTATGGAAATGTCGTTTTACATACTTAAACTGGTCAGCAATGGAATTAATATCATAGAGGATATAGTTGCATCCTCCCATGAAATTGGCGGGGGATGAAGTGTCATTAAGCAGATCGTTCTGGGAAGCAAGGTAGTGGAACATATTGTCCAGAGCATCTTCATTATAATAGGGATCATTTACGAGTTTAATAACTGCCATATAGAATCAACCTCCTTTTTAATCTGTGTTGTGCTCTTGGGATCCGGTTTTCCGGTCTTGTTTAACAGAGTGGAAATATTGCATAGTGAATTTAATACTTCCGTTGGCACGGGCGGTATTTCGATCTGATGGTCAAGAGCAGTGTGACGTACATATTCACTTCTGTTCATGCCGGCACGCTGGGCCTTGGAATCAATTTGCGCCAGATCTTCTTCCGTGATGGAAATATGCAGTTGCTTAGATTTTGATTTTTTTGTATTCATGTAATTCCTCCTCGTATAAGATGATTTTAAG
The DNA here is from genome assembly GCA_947363565.1 of uncultured Lachnospiraceae bacterium. Lineage (GTDB taxonomy): Bacteria > Bacillota > Clostridia > Lachnospirales > Lachnospiraceae > MD308. The sequence continues at coordinate 6,353 of CANAPP010000057.1, forward strand.
TAAATACTAACTGTATCTAATAGTTATATAGTAAGTATAATTATAAGTAAATCATATATATAGTACAAATATATTATATATGTATTATATATACACCATATATAGTGATTCTATATAAAATGTATAAATATAATATGTATTATTTATATTCTATCTGATATGGGTGGCAAGGAAAGCAGACAGTATGTACATGTAACTGTACATACTGTACTATGCTTGCTTTCCCTTACTTTCATGTTGGGAACGTTATAAAGCATTATTTCAGATTATGGAAGATGACTAAATGTTGGGAGGCAGCAAAGCAGTGAAGAAAGCAAATATGGTGCATTGCAAGTATGGGGTGGTGAATATCAGGATAAACTCAAGGGTTCATGCACCCGGATTTTTTAAACTTTGAGCTGAAATTTAATGAAAAAAACGGCTTTTGGCGGTATTTTTGCAGAATAAAACGTAAAAAATGTAAAAAACCCGGGTAAAATTCTGTGGCTGATTGAAAGCAAAATGGTTTTTGGATATAATAAGACCATATCTGAAAAGAAAGAATTAAGTCTATGGATGATTAAATGATCGAAGAAAAATAGTTTTTTGTTTGTTCATAAGATTTTCTTAAATACTCATATTTAAACGGAAAAGGGGGTTGCAAAGATGAAAAGATACTGTATACCTGGAGATTATAAAGCGAAAAGAATTTTCAAAGAGCGGACGGACATATATTTTGACGTAAATTATTCGAGGCTATTGGAAAAAATAAAAACACAGAGAAATAATAAAAAGGCCTATGCAGGAGATTGGGAGTTCTGTTTAGATTATGTATTTAATACATATGAATGTAAATTTGACATCCTGAATGATATAACTATGGTATTGATAATGCTGGAAGACTGTAAAGAAGAACTTTTTTTGAATCCTCCGCTAAAAGTTGGTATTAAAAAGGCAAAAGGAAAAGATATAGAATGGGTAGGGGATCTGGAGAAATGTAATGATGTGATGAAAAATACTATTAATAATAGGAAGAAAGAAAATGCGGCAAACAATGATTTGATTTTTGATATATCGGGATTGGACTCAGCGAGCAAGGATGTGAGAATCAAGACATTAGGAAGCGGAGTACAAAGATTGTGGTTATCTTCCAGTAAATTTAGAAAACTATTTAACAAAACGGAGAGCCGAAATGAGAAATATGCTGTTGATAAGATCAGGAAAATTATCATTCAAGGAGAGAAGGACGGGATAGTATATAGCTGGGAAGATCTTATTATTTTAGAGAAGATCTTAGGAATTAAAATGGGAGAATTTTTTAATCGACATATTGTAGATAATTTAATTGAGCCGCAATATGATACAGTAGAGCCGTTGATAGACGTTTTGGCAGATTGTGAAGGAATATATAGCCGTTGTGTGGTAATACAGCATGTGGGAAATATCTTGGGTGAAAAAAAGAGGCAGAAAGTGAAATTTGAAAAAGAAGATATTTCAGGTCTGGCAAAAATAATGAAAGAAGAAGTTAAAAGGTTTAATGATACATATACTCAGATTGTACGTGAAATTATAAAGAAATATCGATTATTATATCCGTTTGAAACAGTTAAGAAAATAATATCAGAAAAGAAAGATGAGATTGTAAGAATAGGAAGGCCTTTAAGTTTTTTAGATTCCAGCTATAAAGATAAAATAGATAACTGGTATATGAGAATGATAATAAAAGAAATTAAAAAAAGAGAAACTGTGGATAAAATGATAAAGTTTTTAAGCGATTTGCGGGATACAGAGCAGTTTTTCAATCCATTTGCAATGGAAAATATTTTTCCATACAAGGCATCGTGGTACGAATGGGATGAGACAGATAATTTGTCAGTGAAAATACAGAAGAAAATTGTGGAAAATTGTTATGAAAAATACAATAAATCAGGGGATGCTGGATAAACGGCATCCTTTTTTGTGTGGTAGAAATTATTTTTATAAAAACGGCGGTATTATCGAGTGTGAGGGTGAATTTTGATATTATTTTAGTATCGATCGATGAGGGAAGCGCTTTAAAAAAATTTTTAACTAGGAGGAAACGCGATGAATTCTTTTACTTATCTACAACACCCCATAATGCCAAATCAGGCGCAACAGGAGATAGACACATACTATCAAAAACAGCTAATTCTGTCAAGCCGGAAGATGTCAGAAGAGGTCACAAAGGCGAATATCCGAGCGGATCTCGAAAGTAGCAGGGAAATGCGACGCGAATATAGAAAAGAATGCGCCCGCGCCCGCTACATCGAAACAAGTATTGGCGCAGACGGCGAAATCAAAGTACTGCCGTGCAATATGTTGGTGAATATTCCTGAACGGGCGGTTACAAACTTTAAATTTCTGAGCCTCCATCCACTTCAGAGTATTGCGGGAGACACAGGGCTTTTCGCTCTGTGCCTTAAGATAAGGGATCGAAAGGTGACCATTTATCTGGATGGGAAAAAGGTGGGAAACAGCTCCTATATTCAGAAAAAGCTAGTGGCAGCGGGCGGAGAAATCCTTATTAGTAAGAAAGCTGATAAGGAGGCGTTTCTGCAAGGCTTTTGGGCATTGTTGCTGAGAAACTGCGGGGAGACGCAGCTCTATTCCACGCACGCTGGGTGGATAAGACTTCAGAATGGACGCTATCAATTTATCGAAGAGGGGGTGTTGTTGTGGAACGATATTGCAGAGATGGCCAAATAATTTGGAGTATGCTGACGATATACGGCAGTTCGTTTCTCCGATTTTTGCTCAGCGATTTTGGTTATGCTCTGGATGATGGTCTGGTTCTTGTCGTGGACAACGAATCGCAGAGCCGGTGTTTTATTAAAAATTACTGCAAGGCGACAAGTGGAGATGGCTGCCAAATGCTGACATGGAACAGCCGGAGTAAAGTTCCTAATAATTATAGTGCTATCTTCATGCTGCTGAAACGGACTCATAAAGAGGAGACCGTAGAAGAATTTTTAGCGCAGGAAGGCTTTGTGCCAGTTCTTGTCGCTGGCGGAGTGCTACCTGATTATTTACGGGTGGATCGTTATATATTGCGGCTTACGAAAGAGGACGTGGAATACGTAAGCGGAGTAGAAGTTGCAGATGAAATTAAGAAGTTTCGAGAATTTATTACCCAAAAAACTTCTACGGTATGCAAGGTGCTGGAAAGGGTTGGGAGCGGTCTCCTGCTTGAGGATTATGCCGGTGAAAAAGCGGATTTTTTCACGACATGCATTGCGGTCGGTATGATCTATGCAGAATATCTTCGAGAGACCGAATCCGAGCGGGTGGTTGCGGACTTTCTCAGAGATTTCGTGATTGAAACGAAGGAGAGAATCCGGAAAATGTCAGAATTTGCCAGCGGTGAAGAGCTTACGGAGCGGTTGGCCGGCCTGGTTTGGAATTATCTTGGTGAGCATCCGGATGTTGTTCTGGCGGACAGGGAAGCGGTGGATGGAAGCACTTACCAGGCTTTAAAGGCAGACTCAGCCGTGCTTTTCGACGAAATATTCTACTACTTTCCGGTGAATCTACTGACGAGAATCTGCGAGCCGTTACTGGAGACATCTTCAACCCCTCAATTAAAGCGGCAGCTAAGAGAGGAGTCAGTTATTCACTGCAACTCTGCGGATTATACAGTGAAGAAGGAGATTACGCTTGTTTACGGGGTAAAGGAAACACAGCGGTTTATCTGGATCTATAAGGATAAGCTACTTTCTCCAGACAATTTGCGGCTGGAGGACGTATTCACAAATGCTGAAAATAATGAAGGAGGAAAAGCTAATGCGGTATATCGGTAAAGTTATCAGCGAACAGGATGTGATGATTGGGAAAAATTCACCCAATCAACACCTGATCATCTCAGGAATCAGCGGCTCAGGGAAATCCGTAAGAATTGCGGATGTTGAGCGGAGAATCATAGGGGAAGGAGGCACCGTAATTGCGTTTGACATAAATGGGACGCATGAACAGATAAACGAAGACTGCTGTAACTGGATTTCTGCGCAAAAAGACGGCCTCGATGTCAATTTCCTTGACATGTCGTTGGTCAATACGGGAGAAGAGACTTTGTCCAATCTCGTCGAATACGTCAAAAAAACACTATGCCCCAGACAAATGCGGGGAGCCTGTCAGCTTAATGCAGTACGGAAGGCAATTCACTTCGCGCTCAAAAATCGTGCGAACTTTGGTAGCGATATTGAAGCAATAGCCTGTGGATTGGAAGAATTGGATGATCCAGCCGCTGCTGGCGCCTATAATCATCTATGTCCAATTTTAGAGGGCGGGATTTTTAGGAAAAGTGTGAAAAAAATCGAGGGCGGAAAGTTAAACATACTGTCCCTGCGCGGTATTAATCCGGATACTCAAAAACGGATTGTGGAAATTATGCTGGCTGTGATGTGGAGACAAATTCGGATAGCGGGGAGTCAGGGAAGAAAACTGACGATAGAGATTGACGAGGTGCAGAATCTGAACTTTGGACATTCAACGGTGCTTTTTGAAATGCTGACGGAAGTCAGAAAATATAGCGTGAATCTTATATTAGCAACGCAAACTCTGGCAATATTCAGCAAAAAGGAGCTTGCTGTTCTTAATCAGGCGGCGGTAAAACTGTTTTTTCAGCAAAGTGTAAGTGATGTGAAGATGGTTGCAGAGCTAATTGAACCGGGTCACAGAGAGAAGTGGGTTCAGAAGTTATCGCACCTTCGCATAGGAGAAGCAATTGCTACAGGTGAGCTGGAAATGAATGGAAAGGCATTGCCACAGCCAATAGTGACGAAATCTGATTATCCGGAGGAAAGAATGGGTGTTCCTGCGGTAGTCAACAGAAGATTCTAGATGTGAGAGGAGGTAAAACCGGATGATTTATGTACATCTGCCGAACTTAGAGGAAGAGTAAGTCAAAACGGACAGTAGGGCGGCATATGCTGTAAAAAACGAAAGCGAATACAGTTATGCCGCCGCACATCTCAAAAAGTCAAACAAAAGAAAGGAGCCAAATTATGCCTAAAGATACAAAGATCATGTTAAAATTAGCGGAATTACTGATGCAGGATAATCTGATAACTCCCGAAGAAAAGTTCCGTCTGACTGAACTGATCAGAAAGGATGGCACTTTATGATTCCCCGCGCCGTAATCTACGCCCGCTGCAGCACAGAAGAGGAAAGTCAGAAGGACGCCTTAAAAAAGCAGGTGGAAGAGGGAAAAACATGTGTCCGTGAGAACGGCTGGGTGCTTAACGATATCTATGTGGAAAGCCGTTCCGGGACGACGACGAAGGGGAGGAGCGAGTACAACCGCCTTTACAGCGACCTGACGTGCGACAAATTTGACATCATCGTGATCAAATCCCAGGACAGACTGATGCGGAATACGAAGGATTGGTATCTTTTCGTAGACCGTTTATTAACTGAGCAAAAAAGGCTTTATATTTATATAGAAAGAAAATTTTATACGACGGACGATGCCCTGATCACCGGAATCAAGGCGATACTGGCGGAAGAATACAGCCGGGAGCTAAGCAAGAAGATCAATAACGCTCATGAAAACCGCCAGAAACAAGGGGGGCCTGTAGTCCTGACCTCCAATACATACGGCTATCGGAAACTCCCCGATAAAAGTGTGGTGATCGTAGAAGAAGAGGCGAAGATAAAGCGGCGCATGTATGAACTGTGCGCCGCAGGGTTCGGGAGCAGGAGCATATCCGCGATCCTGAAAAGCGAAGGGATCACAGGCAGGAACGGAAAGCCTTTCACGGATTCGGCAATCCTCCGCATGATACATAATCCGCTCAACAAGGGCACTGTTGTGATGAACAGGCTGCACTATGATTTTGAGTCGAAGAGGACAATGAAAGTGCCGGAAGAAGAACAGTATGTATATGAAAATAAAGTGCCGCCGATCGTATCAGAGGAACTGTGGGAGGCGGCAAATGAGGAAATCGCAAAGCGCGCAGAGACAATCGGAACAGCAGGGGTGGCAGGGAACAGGAAAAGAGGAGGAAAAAGGGGGAGGAATACCGGAAAGTCCCAGTTGAGCGGGAAGTTAGTCTGCGGACTATGCGGCAGCCCTTATTATCGGAGGACAAGGAAGCGTTATAAAGACAACAGTATCATTTATGAATGGAAATGCAAGAGGTATCTGGAAACAGGAAGAAATGAGGGAAAGGCGGACAGACCGAAGTTAAAGCAGATAAACTCTTTTAAAGCAGACGGATGTGATAACGTCCATCTTGAAGAGACAAAGCTTTATGAACTGTTAGAACAGGTCTGTGACCAAAGGTACAGGCCGGATAAAACAAAGATCATCGGTCATATGGTAGATCTGCTGAAAACTGTATTAAGAGAAAAGGATTATCAGCCGGAGTTTGACAGAGAGATGCAGAAAAAGGAGAAGCTTTTAAAGCAGATGGATATGCTGGTGGAAAAGCTTCTGGATGAAATCATTTCTAATGAAGTTTACCGGAGGAAACAAAAAAGATTAGAAGAACAGCTTTTGGGCGTGCAAGGCCGGATTAATGAACTGGAACGCCAGAAGGCGAAAGGGAGCGTACTGAAAGAAAGGCTTACGCACATTGAAAAGGAGCTGCAGACGGGGAAAGCTGTGGAAAGAGCTACGGTCACGCAAATGCTTGAAGAGGCAGATAAGATTTTGGTATATCCGGAATTTATGGAGATAGTGTTCAGCCTGTCCAAAGTGACTGGAATAGATAGTGTGGATATACCGGTAATGGAATGTGAGAGCAATATAAAAATTGAATACGGCAATCTATTCAGCTATAAAGAGCAAAAGAAAAAAGAGCGGGAGATTATCGTGGATATGATGAGGAAAAATCCACGGATCACAGCCAGAATGATTGCAAAAGAACTTGAGATCAGCCTGTCGGGGGCTAATTACCGGATAAGAGCGCTCAAAAGAGAGGGGAGGATACGATTTGTCGGGAGCGGCGGAAAAGGGGAGTGGGAGATATTGTAACAGGTAAAAACAAAGAGCAGGATTGAGTAAAATAAAAATACGTGATAAACTATAGACAGAAAGAGAAGATAAGGCAGGAGGTGAACCGTTTCTTATTCGGGCGTATAAAAGCGATTTTGCTTGACGGATACGAAGTGCCGGGAATTACTGTAAGATATGCGATCCAGAATCCGTTAGTTTATAACCGTGAAATTGGAGGATATGAAAATGCCAGCATATGATGAAAGTTACTTGGACGGTATGATCACAAAGACGAGATACCGTTTTAAGCTTATCGGCAGAAATTGTGATGATCCGTTTTCTGTGATCGCAGGTAATATGAAGAGTGATTACAGAAAATATATGGATATGGGTAATCCTGTATATCTGAATAAAACACTGAAACAGATTTTGTCGGAACTGAACGTAAGTATCCAAGAGGATTGTGGTATCAGTGAGGATTATGATGAATTTATATTAGAATGGATGGCTGATATCTATGTGTATATGCAGTGGAGATATAATCTTTCATCAGCAGAGATCGCAGAGAAAACTGCGCCGGAAAGTTTATATCAGAAATATTATCCCCTGCATGAGACATCGGTAGAAAATGGCGTCAGAAAATTATTGAATATGTAAACAGGAAGGAAACATTCATGTGTAAAGAAAATGAATTGGTTTTTTTAATCTTTATTTTATATAGTCTTGCAGATAAATGGAACAAAACTCCCGCAGTTGTTTACAATATATTAAATTCCACGGGTATCTTAGATAATTATGTTATTCCTGGTTATGATGTGCTTCATACTTTAGGCAAGGAATACTTGGTCGAGGATATTACAGAATATGTAAGAGAAAAAGGAGTTTGTGTATGATAGTTTATCACGGAGCAACGCAGATTATAGAACGTCCAGATGCTAAACATTCAAAGAGATATTTGGATTTTGGACCTGGATTTTATTTAACATCCTTTGAAGAACAGGCTAAGAAATGGGCATTTCGTAAAGGATTAAGACAGGAAAAACTTTCCTTTGTAAATGTATATGAATTAAAAGATAATCTGGAAAAATATCGTGTGTTATCTTTTGATAAAGAAAACGAGCGGTGGCTCGACTTTGTATGTGCGTGTAGAAGAGGAGAGGACATTAACCAGTTATATGATATTATTATCGGCAACGTTGCAAATGACGATGTTTTCAAAACAGTTGATATGTATTTTAGAGGCATATGGAGTAAAGAAAAAGTTCTACAGGAATTAAGATACTATAAAATGAACGATCAGATTTGTATCGTGAATCAGAAAACATTGGACGAAGTGCTCGAATTTAAGAAATCATATGAGGTGAGATGACATGGTAAATAAAGAGCAGCTTACAGAGGTTTATAAACAGAATCTGGAGAATGATATAATTTTAAATATTTCAAGATTGAAAGATATAGAAATCCGCAAAGCATTCGATATTTATTATTCCAGTAAATTGGCTGGTCTGATCGCAAGTGGTAAATATGGAATAGAAAACATGGACGCAAAATATCTTGCAGAAGATTTGATTGAAAATGAATCAGAATTGTTTCATTGAGGGAAAGCCATTTTTGGTATATAATAATATTTAGAAGAAGACTTTCTGAAATATTAATTTTTTGAATAAAATTTATAGAAAGGATGCGATATTATGGTAACAACCGAATCTGTAACAATAAAAGTGCCGGTAGGAATGTCAAAATACTTGAAGACTGCGAACTCAGAAACGGAGCTTATCAGAAATGCACTTTTCCTGTATCCATATATATTAAATCAGACTATATCGCATGGCGGTGCAGCAGAGATTTTGGGAATCAGAAAATACGAGTTGATTGATATTTATGACAAACTGGGATATTCCTATTTAGATATGACAATGGACGAACTTGATTTAGAACTGGAAACTTTCAGGCAGTTGAAAAAGAGGGAGGCTGCAGAATGATAGTTGTATCGGATACAACACCATTGATATCGTTTCTCAAAATAGACTGAATAGATTTACTTGAAAAATTATTTGGGCAGGTTCTGATGCCGCAGGCGGTTTTTGATGAATTGACAGCGGATGAACGTTTTAAATTTGAAGCAGATTTGATTAGACGAAAGCGATTTATCAAAGTTCATTTTCAGAAGCGATAGCCAAAGTATCAGAATGCCTTCTCAGCTAAATACCTGGCTGGAGTAGATAATCAGATACCCAAGCCCGTTCCTTGCCGCTAAAAATTCCCCGATGATAACGCCCACAAGGCACAGCCCGATATTTACCTTCATGTTGCTGATGATCGCCGGCAGCGAGTGAGGGAGTACGACTTTGGTGAGCGCCTGCAGTCGGCTGCCCTGCAGGGTATAGATCAGCTTGATCTTCCCGGGATCTACCGTAATGAAGTTGGTATATAAGCTCAGGATGCTCCCGAAAATGGCCACAGACATTCCTGCGACAATGATAGTCATCCGATTAGCCCCGAGCCAGACGATCAGGAGCGGGGCAAGGGCGGATTTGGGAAGACTGTTTAAGACCACAAGGTAAGGGTCGAGGATCTCCGACAGCTTTTTGCTGAACCACAGGCAGACGGCGGCCAGCACGCTGATCAGGATGACCAGGATGAAGCTTATGATCGTCTCATAAAGCGTAACTCCTATATGGAGGAAAATGCTCCGGTCAGTCACCATTTCCCAGAAGCACAGGGCAATCTTTGAAGGGCTGCTGAAGATAAAGGAGTCGATCCAGCCCACATTTGCAGAAAATTCCCACAAAAACAGAAAACTGAACAGGATCAGTACCCGGGAGATATTGACGATTCTCCGGTGTTTTTTTTGTCCTTTGAGAAAATTAAGCTGCTCTTTTGAAAATTCATTCATCGCAGTTCAGCTCCTTCCATATCAGATTAAAATAATTTTTAAATTCCGGGGAGTTGCGTCGGTTCAGCGGTGTATCCTGCTCAAGGCTGAAGATCAGCGGGATAGTCTGGCGTATGGCTGCCGGCCTTCCGGACAGGATGATGACCCGGTCAGCAAGAGAAACTGCTTCCGAAAGATCATGGGTCACAAGAAGGGCTGATTTTTCCTCTTGGCGGATAATCTGCCCGATGTCATCGCCTACGGTCAGCCGGGTCTGGTAGTCCAGGGCGGAGAAAGGCTCGTCGAGCAGCAGGATATCCGGCTCCAGTACGAGGGTGCGGATCAGGGCGGCCCGCTGGCGCATTCCCCCGGACAGCTCGGACGGATGGGATTTCTCAAAATTTTTCAAGCCATAGATGTCAAGAAGTTCGTGCGCCCTTGCCCGTGTCTTTGCAGACAGCATGTGCTGGACTTCAAGCCCCAAAAGGACATTGTGGTAGATGGTGCGCCATTCGAAAAGTTCATCGTGCTGCAGCATGTAGCCGATGTTGGTGGTGCTTTCTCTTAAGTATTTCCCATTGATCTTTATCAGTCCCCGCTCCGGTGTGATAAGCCCGGCGATCAGCGACAGGAGCGTTGATTTGCCGCACCCGGAAGGCCCGACAATAGCCACGAATTCCCCTTTGTTCAGAGAAAATGAGATGTCGGTAAGCGCAGGGGTCTCGCCGTCCAGCGTATGATAAGTATAGTGGATGTTCTTAAGTTCCAGGACTTGCTCCATAAGATACCTCCCATATGCGGGAATGTCTCGCATTCCCGGTGAATATATATTAGTTTATTCAGAGATTCCGGATAAGTGTATGTATCATTTTCTGCTGAAGCAGCGAACTTTGGTATAGCTCTGGCAAAGCTAATGGGAATTTTTGATGGAAAACTTGACTAATTATAGATAAATGTGTTAAATATGTGGAAAATTTGGGGAAAGGTGAAAAAGGGGTTGCAATTTACAAGATGTAGGGGTACAATAATACACGCATGAAGAATAATGCATTTTGTTCTGCTCTCTTAAAAGACAGAGGGCAATGGGAAGATAATTCAAAGTGTTGCATTGCTAAAATGCACAGGAGCATACTTATGATTGATTTTCATACGCATATTTTGCCGGCGATTGATGATGGGAGCCGGGACATAGGGCAGACAAAAGAATTATTGCGTCAGGCGGATGATCAGGGGATTCACCATATATTGGCTACCCCCCATTTTTATGCAGACAGAGATTCTGCCAGCCGTTTTTTGAAGAAGCGTGAAGAGAGTTTTGGCGAACTTCAGAAGCTTCGGGAGAAAGAAGAGTGGATTCCGGAGATCCGGACGGCGGCAGAGGTTTATTATTTCCCGGGGATAGGGAAAGCAGATGTGCTTCCGAGATTGTGTATGGAAGGGAGCAGGCTGTTATTGCTGGAGCTTCCTTTTGCGCAGTGGACAAGCGGGATATACCGGGATGTGGAGGATATTATTGACAGGCGGAAGCTGACGGTGATGCTGGCTCATGTGGAACGGTATTACGAATTCCAGAAGGACAAGCGCATCTGGAGGGATATGTTTGAACTTCCGGTATATGCACAGATTAATGCGGGAAGTTTTTTGCGGCACAGCAAGCGCTCTTTCGCCTTGAAATTTATCAAGGCGGGCCATAAGGTACTTCTGGGGAGCGATTGCCATAATCCCGAGATCAGGCCGTCTAATCTGAAGCTCGGCCGAGAGGTTATCAGCAAAAAGCTCGGAGACGGCGTGCTGGAAGAAATCGACACGCGGGGAAGGGTGTTGTGGGAACATGCAGAGTAGCTTGTGGGGCAGGAATGGAAAACAGATAAAAATCTTTTTGGCCGTTGCAGGCGCTGTTGCAGCGTTGGCGGTCTTCTGGTTTGCATTGCGCGGTATTGAACGGGCGGTTACAAGCAAGAGTCATCCGAAGCAGGAAGCGAAAGAGGAAGAAAGAAAAGTAACTGTCGGTGCTAAGAAAAAAATAAAGCTTAACGGAAAAACTTATACATATGACCACAGGATAGAGACGTGGCTGTTTATTGGGACAGACGGCAGCGGTGACGAAGATGCACAAGGCGAAGATTATATTGGCAGTATGGCTGATTTTCTGCTTTTGGCTGTGGTAGATAAGACAGATAAGACTTATGGTTTTATCCAGATTAACAGGGATACGATAACAGACGTGACCATGATGCAAAAGGACGGCAGCGGGTTGGCAAGCGCTGAGCTTCAGATATGTACAGCGCACTGGTATGGGGGAAATCCGCAGCAGAGTTGTGAGAATACTGTAGAGGCAGTTTCAAAGCTTTTGGGCGGCGTTACGATAGAAGGATATTACGGCATCGGTATGGATGCGATGCCAACGCTGAATCATGCAGTTGGCGGAGTGGAAGTGAAGGTAATCGGCGATTTTTCAAAAGTTGATCCGACGTTAAAAGAAGGAGAGACAGTCCTTCTGGATGATGAGCAGGCATATACATATGTGCGCGGCCGGATGAATGTAGGCGATGGGTCTAACGAACAGCGCATGCAGCGTCAGGATCAATATATGAAAGCGCTTTTTACGAAAGTGGAACAGACGTTTAAAAAGAATCCGAAATTCTTGAATTCTCTTTACAGTCAGCTTGATGAAGAAGCTGTCACGAATACAAAGGGGAGAGATGTATCCCGCATTATCAGCAGTATGGCGGGAGGAGAGAGCAGGGGGATTTTCCAGTTTGAAGGAGAGACAACGCTTGGGCAGCGTCTTGGAGACGGGATTGACCACATTGAGTTCTTTCCGGATGAAGCGTCTGTGGAAAAGATTATGAAAGAATTATATCATCTGGAAGAATCTGATGAACCAGAGGAAGACGAATCAGATGAGATAGATGAAGAAGAATTGGACGAGTCAGAAGATTATGATGAATCGGAAGACTTGGATGAATCTGAGACAGAAGACTCGGAAGATACAGATGAGTCGGAGGATTCGGAGGAATAACGCAGAAAGGATAAAAGGATATGCAGGAGCAGACAGAGACAATACGAATGAGAGAGCAGGACGAAGAGATGGAGATTGATCTTGTCGAACTGCTGTATTATTTCCGCAGTAAGCTTGTGTGGATTATATCCGCTTTTATCATTGGCGCGGTGGCAATGGGGCTGATCACCTATTTCTGCATCACGCCGAAATATAAGGCGTGGTCGAAGATTTATATGGTATCTGCGTCCAGCGATTCTATTGTAAATCTGACGGATTTGAATATCGGTGATTCGCTGTCCAGCGATTATGCAGAACTTTTGCGGACCCGTCCGGTATTTGAGGAAGCGATAGACAATCTGAAACTTGATTATGATTACAATGAGCTTCTTAATATGGTCGAGATATCTACGGTGAATGACACCCGTATCTTACAGGTGACCGTAGAGAGTCCTGATCCGGAGGAAGCGAAGAATATTGCCAATGAGCTGGCGGATCAGTCTGTATCGAAGCTGCCGGAGCTGATGGATACATCAACGCCGAATATTGCTGAATACGCTATCCTGCCGGAAAGCCCAAGCTCTCCGAGCTATGCGGTGAATATCATGGCAGGGGCATTGGTGTTGATGTTGTTAGTGCTGGCAGTGCTGACATTCAGTTATGTCACAGATGATACATTCAAGTCGGCTGAGGATGTAGAATCTGCATTTGGAATCATGCCGCTTACGGTAATTCCGGAGAGTGATATCGGAGAGCTTTCTGAGAAGAATGAAAGACACCGGAAGAAGAGCAGCAGATTCAAGAGAATTCTGGCGAAGAGACAGTCAAAGAAAAAGGCTAAGTCAGAAAAGAAGAAAGAGAGCAAAACGAGGTGATGGCATGAGTAAGATTACAATGGGAAACTTCCCGGAGCTGCCTTACGCAGTAGAAGAGGCGGTGAACCGACTCAGGATTAATATTAATTTCCTCGGCAATGATATCCGGAAAATCATGGTAGTCAGCACTATGCCGAACGAAGGTAAAAGCTTCGTGACCATGCAGCTTTGGAGACAGATGGCACAGGCAGGCACATCGTCCATATTGGTAGATTTGGATCTTAGAAAATCCATTATGACTGAAAAGTACGGGATTACGTCCGATGATGGTGAGACGATCAAAGGAACTTCCTACTACTTGTCCCATTCAGTGGGCATAGAAGAGGCTGTATGCCAGACGGATATAGAGCATGGTGATATCATGCCGAATACGGACAATGTAGTAAATCCGTCTATGCTTTTAGAGAGCAGACGTTTTGAGGAAATGCTGGAATATATGAGTGAGAAGTACCGTTATGTACTTTTGGATTCTCCGCCGCTTAATCTGGTATCTGATGGAGAGCGTATAGGTAATCTCTGTGATGGAGCTATTCTGGTAGTGCGCGGTGGTGAGACGCCGAAAGCGATGGTAAAGCATTCCATCCTGCAGCTAGAGAGAGCGGGATGTCCGCTCCTTGGGATTGTGTTAAACCGTGTGCAGGGAGCCGGAAGCGGTTATTATTATAAGAAATACGGCGGCAATTATTATGGCGGCCATTACTATGGAAGTGAATATTACTACGGCAAATAGTCGGCCGAAATTTAATCTGTGAGTTATCCGATGGGCATAAGCCTGTCTGGTTCTCAATATAATCAATCCATGAGGAGAAAGGAGGGAAATGAAGAAATGATTCGTAAATTCAAAAAAGGTTTGGCATGCGCATTAGTTGCAGCTCTTACATTTGCAGCTGCAGCGCCTGTTACAGCTGACGCAGCTGACAGCCCGACAAAGGCACCTGTTACAGAAACAAAGAAGGACGCGGAGACAACTACAGGCGGTGTGAAAGCTACGGTTAACACATCCAAGAGTGGTGCTGCTACTTTGACATCTGTTGCTAAGACAAACAAGAAGAGTGTTTCTGTTGGATCTACTGTTACAGTTAATGGTGTGAAATACACTGTTAAGACAGTTGATGCTAAGGCATTTGCTAAGTGTACAAAGGCTACATCCATTACTCTTCCGACTACAATCGAAAATATCAAAGCTAACGCTTTTACTGGCGCTAAGAAGGTAAAGACGATTGTACTTAAGAGCACAAAGGCTGTTAAGGTTAATAAGAAAGCATTCAAGGGTGTTTCGACAAAGAAGATGACCATCAAGGTTAACAAGAAAATGTCGAAGAAGAACTACAACGCACTCGTGAAAGCTCTTAGAAAAGCAGGCTTCAAAGGCAAAATCAAGAGAACAGCAAAGTCATATAAATAATGATGACGCATGTTCAGCAGGATCAGGACTGCATCAGAAATATGTTTCTTTTGTAGTCCTGATTTCCTGAGACAGTTATACATTAGCGGATGATTTCGAAAGAGATTTTGAACAGGCAGAGAGAATATTTTTGATTTGAGGGATTCACAAACCATGCGGTGAAGGTCTCTTGGGAAGATGATCCATGCATTACAAA
>CANAPP010000058.1 GCA_947363565.1 uncultured Lachnospiraceae bacterium
AACTAAGGTCTGCTTATGGAGTATACAAGCTGCACAATTCGGCATCGGCAAATTAGAGTTTCGCAATTGCCAGCTTTCTCTTAATGGCAAGGAGCTTTTCCATATCCGAAAGCAGCCCCTCCGTATCCATGTCAAACAGCATCCATTTCCCGTCATGGTAAGTCTTTGAGCTGTGATAAACCTCCTGCACGAAGTCCGAGAACTCTTTTTGAGCCTCCTCGAACTTCTCCCGCTCCTTCTTTCCGAATATGACAAGAACCGCCGCCTCCCCTTTTCGGAAATATACCGTGCAGAGTGTCTTCCCGCCCCGTCTGTAGCGCAGGCAGGCCGCCCAATCCCTGCCGCCCTTATCCCACACCTGCTCCATATCATAATGTTCCAGGATCATCTCATTGAGCCGCTCAAAAAGCGCCCATCTTTCCCCGCCGGCCAGTTCCTCTATCTGTTTTTTCGTATACTTCATCTCCTTATGCCCTCCTTACCGGATGCCGGATGACCGTCTTTAAATTCTCCGGCCTGCATCTCCTCACATCACTCAGATAAATCTCATGGTGAAAGCGTCTGCCCTCCATCCCGGGCTTATCGCACCTGCCACTCATATCTGCCACGAACCCTGACTCCGCCGCAAATGCATCCATGCAGGAAATGGTCTTCGGCTCGTCGTCATACGCCCCCACATGCATACACTGCACACACAGGCCCTCATCGTAGGAAAAAAATTTCACCTCAGAAAAGTCTGTCTTTTTCTTCGCAGCAGCCTCCTCCTTCGCCCAGCCAAACTCCTCCTCCGTCACAAACTCCGGCAGCCGTATCATGGATATCCACTCAAAATCTTCCTTGCGGGAGTAGTCCACGCCCTTTACGCCCCTCTGCCACCACAGCCCCTCCAACGGCGGCACCACAAAGTCAAAATACCCCTCCATCCGGTGGTCTGTCAGCTTACTCATCTTGATGGTAAACGCTATCCCGTAGAGCAGACCGATGGACTGCTTGTACGCGCCGCCCTCCTCGTTGGGGTCGCCCTTTCCGCGGACTGCCAAAAAATTCATAGGCGGCACAGTGATGATTTCCGGTTTCCTCTTCGGCAAGTAAAATTCCCTGTACTCCTTTTTGTAGTCAAATGCCATGTTTTCGCTCTCCTTTTACTAAATTTTACTCTTTGAATCTCACCTGCCGTTACAGCCGGTTTTCTCTCAAAGTCATCTACAGTATAACAGAAAAACCACGACAACTGTATGTCATGGTTTTACTTACCAACAAAATCTTTTACCGTCTCAGCAAATCTCTCAGGATGGCCGATGCTTGCCTCCCCGTGATTCCATCCGTCAAATATAACAAGAGAACTTCCTTTCAAAACGGCATGTAGCATTTCGGATGAGCGAATCATCTTCGGCGTCTCTCTGCCGCCAACCATAATCAGAACTTTCGCCTCTGAATCCTTAAGTGACTCCTTTATCTGATAAGATGTGTTTGCCCTCAGGAAAGAAACCATATCTGCCTTTTTTATCAGGCATGTATCACGGTAATAATCCTCAAACAACTCCGGCGGAAGGCGCAGGCTGTGAATCTGGAGCCTTGCAAACCATTCTTTTTTCACCAGAGGAAAACTCAGCCCTACAGATAGCGGAATCAGGGTGTTAGCTGCCTTCATCGGAATGACAAGAGCGCTTTCAATAATAGTATGGTCACAGATATCCTTTTTTTGCACCATCATTTCAACCGCAACCTGCGCGCCCAGAGAAAGTCCGCCAATGACCGAAATATGCCCGCCAAACCTCTTATCAATATAGGCAATCAGCCTTTCTGCCGTCTTTTCCATGGCCGTAAATTCGCAGCCGCTCCCGGCATGTCCGTCCAATACCGGCAGCAGAACATGAAAACCGCCCTCAGCCAGCAACATCGCCGCCCGCTCATAACTCCACCAAGACAATCCGCCGCCATGGAGCAACATCACTGCTTTGCCGTCAGAATGTCCGTATTCTTTGATAAACATTTATTTTATCTCCGCCCTTTGTGAAACATCTTGCAGGCTGCAGTTTTCATACTTCCGCCATATCCCTTCCGCAAACGCCCGGACATCCGCCCGGAATCCTTCCGGCTCCAGAATCTCCGCCCCATCCCCGAAAGAGACGATCCAGGTGACCGCGCTCACCTTATCCGCAAACCATCCGGAAAAAAGCAAGGTTCCCTCCGGCTCTTCCTGAAAGCTGTCCGCCCCGTACTCCTCAATAAGCCGCCATTTGTACTCCGGCATGATCCTCGCTTTGACCTGATATTTTCCGGGAAACACCTTCCCGTCAGAAATGTCCGGAAAAGGCACGGCGCGCTTTTCAAACGTATCGCCCACCGAAACTCCCGTCATCCGCCCGAGCTTAAACATCCGGAAATCCTCCCGCAGCTCACACCACCCCCACACATACCATCCCGCCCACTGAAAGAAAAGGTCGTAAGGCTCAATGGTGCGGAAAGACTCCCCGCCGGGCGCAAAGTAAGAAAAAGAAACCTTATGCCCGGAAAGGATTGCCCCGTGGATCAGCTCAATCTTCGGCGACAGCGTATCCTTGTGCCAGGCGGAAAGGTCAATTAAGATATGGGTATCCCCCGACAGCAGGTTCGATGCCCCCGCCGACAGCTTTTCCATAAGCTGGGCATAGCGTTTCGTGCCGCTTACGCTGTCTAAGCTCCGCAGCCCTGCCAGGATTGCCTGCATATCCGACGTGCTCAGGAGCGTCCGGTCAATCTTGTACCCATCCATGATCGACACGCCGCCATTGGCCCCGGTCTCTGTCACCAGCGGGATTCCCGCCATGCAGAGCGCCTCGATATCACGGTTAATGGTGCGGCGGGATACTTCAAACTTTTCTGCAAGGTACGGAGCCGTCACCTTCTCCTTCTGCAAAAGCACCGACAGGATGCCGATCATTCGGTCAAGTTTCACTGCTCCGCCCCCTTATCCACTATTTTTTATCGTACTGCTTTACTTCCACACATTTTTTCTCAAAATCAATAAAGAGCTGGAAGGCGTAACCCTCATCGCTGGTATCCCACACCTCCACATATTTCGGAGTCACCTCGATCAGAATCTCCGTCTCCTCGTGGCTGTATTTATTGTAGCTCTGCCACAGGTATTTCTTATACCCTTCTGCAAATATCTGGCCTGGCTCCTCGGCAACAAGCCCCTTATTCTTCGCGATACCCTCCACCTGGATGCCGCTCCAGCACATGGCAACATTCGGATTTTCCAAAAGCTGCTTTGTCTTGCGGAAATTTTTGTCCGTCTTAAACCAGATCTTCCCGTCGTAAAACAGGCAGCTTACATTACGCACCATCACATAGTCGTCCTTGCTGGATGCAAGCGCCATGATCTGGCTGTTCCCAAGCATGTTGAACATCCGCTCTGCCGCCTGTTCAAAAGTGATATCCTTGTCCAATACAAATTTCATGTTCCGTCTCCTCTCTTATCCCATACTTGCGCTTTCGTCAATCTATACGCTAATCTATTCGCTCATTCTCCCGGCGCTGCCTTGCGCTCCCGCGGCATACGCCCTTCGGACCGGAGCGCCCCGCGCGTTTTTTCCGCCATCCTTACCGGCTGATGATTCCCTTGATCAGCTTGCTCAGCCTCTTATATACGATAAACGTAACAACAGAATTCACACCGTATTTAATCAGGTTAAAGGGCAGGATTCCGAAGACCGCCATCGTCGCCACGCTCTTCATTGCAGGATTGACCGCCCTGCACATCCCTACAAAATCATCCATGGTCATCCCCGACAGATTCGCATAGAAGGGGATAATGAGATACAGGTTCGTAAGGACCGCCACCGCCGACACGGCCACCGTGCCGACTGCCATCCCTGCAGCCGCCGTCTTCTTCGTCTTATTCCGGTGATAGATAAAAAGCGCCGGCAGCACATAGCTGGAGCTTAAGAGAAAACTCTGCAGCTCCCCCGTTCCCAGGGAGAAAGACCCCTGAATCACAAGCTGCAAAAGAATCTTTACGATAATGATACACACCGCCGCAAACGGCCCGAACATAAATCCGCCCATCATCTCCATCAGCCCCGACAGGTCAAAAGACATAAACGGCGGCATAAACGGAATCGGGAACCGAAATAGCATAAGTACCGCGCTCACCGCGCCCATCAGACCTACAAAAGCGATGGTCTTCACCTTCATGTGGATGTCCGCCCCCGTCTGCACGGCGTGTTTCCCAGCCGTCCTGGCTGCCGTCTTGGTTGTTGCATTTGTTTCGTTGAATTGGTTCATACTGAAATCTCCTTTCTTTTTCAGGAATCTGCCCGCAAAACAGCATAATCCCCAGCTTTCGCGGCAGCCGCCAGCGCGTACAGTCATGCCCGCCCGGCTCACTGCCCACAAAAAATCCCGCGACAAAATCATGTCCCGGGCATATAAATGCAGAAAATGTCTTTTCTCATCCGGACTATAACCGTCGGTTCCGGAATTCATGCCGTCAGAGACACGTCACCGGATCAGCCGCCAAAGCGGGTCATGGACTATACCATCGGTAGGGGCTTTCACCCTGCCACAAAGACTTTCATATTCAGTTTTCACCTTGAATAGAGATTGCAGTAACATCATCTGCTGATGACTATTATAGACCTCCACGCGGCAATTGTAAATAGGAAAATACTACTTTTCGGCAATCCTTTCAGACAAACCATCCTTTCCTTCCACTTTCCCGCACATTCACCACCGCAAACACCGCCGCCCCAATCACCATCACCGCGTAAAAGCTCACCCCTCTCGTGATGCACATAGATGCCGCCAGGTAATGCCCGCGAAAGATGCTCCCGAACACGCAGGCATACATCGCCTCTGTAATCCCCTGCGCCCCGGGGATCGGCAGCATATCCACCGCGATATAGACCGACGCCTGCACACAGACGATAGGAAGAAGCGCCGTGCCTGAAAGCCCAAGCCCCCGGTACACCACATAGGTCAGCACGAACACCGTGAACCGCTGCAAGAATGTTCCCGCAAGGACAGCCCCGATCATCCGCTTATTCTCCTTAAGGAACTGAACCGTTCCCTGATACCCGGTCAGAAAACTTTCTATCTTCTCCCGCCGTTCCTTCCGCTCCTTCCAGAGCCGCAGCCGCACCATAAGCCCTTCCGCCCGGTAAAAGATTCCCCGGATTACCCCCGGCGAGAACATCACCAGCAAAAGAATCACCACCAGCGCCGTATTTAAAAACAGACCGAGAAAATAAAGCCCGTAATACTTCTGCAGATAGCCTCTTAAAGGCGCGTTCCAGAACAGGACAATGCCGGTTCCGATCAGCACGAGCACCAGCTTATAGACGACGGCAACGCTCATCAGCACCACCGACGACGCCGACAGGGAGTTGCCGTCCCTCTTCATATAATAGAGCTGCATCGGCTGCCCGCCCGTAGCAGACGGCGTAAGCCCGGAAAAGAAAAATCCGATAAAGGAGTAGCCGATACACTTAGAAAGTCGCGTCTGCTCCCCGATGCCCTTTAATAAATACCAGATCATGCACCCCTCCGCCGACACGAACAGCACCGCCAGCAAAAACGCCCCCGCCAGATACCCGGACGACATCCCCCGGACAGCCTCCGCCGTCTGAGCAATATCCTGGCTGCGGAAGACGAACCAGAACGTCAGCAGCATGACCGCCGTAAAAAGACCGATCTGGAAGAAAAACTTACGCATCCCCTTCTCATTCATAGACCGAGACTCCTTCCAGCCAATGCCCCAGAGGATTTGCCCGATACGCCGCCTCATCCGCCGCCACAAGCTCTGATAACTCCCCTTCGAACACCGGCTCCATCTCCTCATACGCATAAAAATCCTTCGGCGTCACCAGGGAAAAATGTTTCTCTGCGATGCGGATTCCCTGTTCCTCAAGAATCCTAGCAAGGTAGGAAGAACAGGTATACTGGTCCCGCACATAAAAGGGAATGCCAAGCACAAGAAACGGCAGTGCCAGCACCGCATAGTGGATTCTGTACCGCCGCTCATAATCCCCGCGCAGCCTTTCCATGATCCTTCTCTTCTGCTCCCTGGTACAGGAAAGCCTGCACACCCGGTAGTACGCCCCCGGAAATGTATGTAAGATCCTGTATCTTTCTTCTTTCTCAAACCCGGCAAATACAGGAACCGCCGGGTTGCGCCTCCCCACGCTGTAACACTCCGAAAGCTCCCGGTCGGCCGACAGCGCCACATGGACGTAGCGCTGCCGTAAAAATGTCCGTATCAGCCTGGCGAAAAACCCCGGCGTGTCAACAAACGCGATATAAATATACGTCATATCTCTATCCTCTCGTATTTTACTGAAATTTGTATATCTTTTTCGCCAGCCGGTACCCGTCTATGGTCGCCCTCTTCCCCCATTTCCCCGGGAGATTCGTCAGGCCGCACAGTTTCGTGAACCTGAGCCTCCAGTAAAGGCCAGGGTTTTGCTCCTTAATCTCTTCCCACAGCAAGGTATGGCGCATCGCACCGTCCTCATCCCCCTTAAGCAGCAGATGGATGGAGGAAATCGCCATCATGATAGAAATATTGCGGCACATATAGCCGGCAAGCTTGGGATGCACCTTCCGCACCTCGTTTAAGTCCACACACTCCGCCACAATCTTTGTCACCTTAATCTGCTGCTCAATCCGGCTGATCAGCACCCGCTCATTCACCGACTGGTCTTCCCTGCCAAGATAATACTGATAGAGGTCAAGATTCAGGTAACAGACCGACTCCACATAAGGCAGCGGCTGATAAGCAAAGATATTGTCCACATAGAAGGTATGCTCCGGCAGGATGACCCCGGAACTCCTTAATACCTCCGTGCGGTAGATGAGCGCGTGCATGATCAGATATTGAGACGGCCGGAAACTCCCCATATCATCCCAGGTAATCCGCTGGTTTTCCGGGAACACATTCCCGTATCTCATGGTCTTTTTCGTTCCCTCGTCCAGATGGTTGTAGGTGTAATTGCAGACAAGAAGGTCCGGGCATACGCCCTCTTCCCCCTTGCTTTCCCTCACGCACCAGTCCTCCAGCGTCTCGATAAGCTCCCGGTAAGCGCCCTCGTCAAACCAGTCGTCCGAATCCAGCACCTTAAAATACCTTCCAGTGGCAAGGGCCAGCCCCGCATTCACCCCGGAGCCATGCCCGCCGTTTTCTTTATGTACCACACGCACCGTGTCGGGGAAACGCCTGACATAGTCATCGGCAATCTCCCCCGTCCGGTCCGTAGAACCGTCATTCACCACGATAATCTCTATATGCTCCATCCACCCCCGCGGCAGAATCAGAGAATCAAGACAGCGCTCAAGATATTGCTCCGAATTATAGCTTGGTATCGTAATCGTTAAGTATTTCATCCCTTTTCTCCTCCTATATCCGTTATAGTCTGTCTCCGGACATTTCACTCCTGTCCTCATGTTAGTATCAAGTATAATCGATAAATCTTAAGAGATTAGCTCCATAATTCGAAAGAAAAACGAAAGATTTTTCCGAAAATTTTCCAAAAAACGCCGCACACCGTCTCATCATGCCATATCATCCCGCAGCGCATCGATGATATTTTCCCTCTTGATCTTGCTGACGGAATAGAGCATCGTCACAAATACGATGAGGAACACACCCAGCATACTTAAGGAGACAGCAAGCCACGGGATGTTAAAATCAATGTTGCCCGCCCCGAACTCCATCATCCGGTACAGCGCGTAAGAGATAAGGAGCGACAGGGGAATCCCCCACAAAAGCGCCCGCAGTCCGTAAAGGATGCACTCGAAGTTCATCATATCCTGGAACGAGCGCCCGGACATCCCCACGGAGCGCAGCATGGCAAGCTCCCGGCGCCTGAGCTTAATGTTGGTGGATATGGTGTTAAATACATTGGCGACAGCAATCAGCGTAATCATAGCGATAAAGGTATAGCAGAACACATTGGCGATAAAGATGATATTGTTATTCTGCTCCGCCATCCGGTTCATGTTGAGCAAAAGATAGCGTCCGGAAATGCCCGACCCGGAAATCATCTTTCTCATGTCGCTTTCTGTCCGGGAAGGAATGTCCGAGCTGACAGAAAGCCCCCTGGCAGCGATATGGGTATCCGGCGTAAGAAACTTATCTTTCATGGAATAAGGGGCAATAATCTGGAAGATATAAGGTACCTGCTCCGACGCCTTTTCACTGTCAAGCATCGGGAGGATATCCGGCATGACCATCTTCACAAAGTTAAGTTTTACCGGAACCGGCTGCCCGGCCTCTTTGCCGCCGCTCTCTTCCGGCAGGGTAAGGCTGAGTTCTTCTGAAAGGTTCTGAAACATATCCCCGAAATCCGCAGACTCCTTCATACGGCCCGTCTCCCCGTTATCCACCGCCGCCAGGGCAAGGATGCCTTCTTCCCTCTCAATTCCTGTCTCCTTCACAAGCCTTTCGTACTCATCGTCATCTACAATCTGCACGGTCGCCGAAAGCTTGATTTCCTTTTCCCCCTCCGGAATCTCTAATGCCTCCTTTAATTCATCGGTAAGACTCCCTGTCTCTGCCGCTGCATAGCCGTTCAGATTCATCTGATAAAAGATTTCTGTAATATCCTCCGATTTCCGGAACTCATCCTGGAGCTTAAAAATCTGCTCATCCGACAACTCCCCATCCGGCGTGGAAAACGCCACGTTATAGGTGGTAAATACAATCGCCGCCTCCGCCGCCTGCTTAAGCTCGGCGACAAAGCTGTTGGTCACGACAAATATAATGATGCTCAGCGCCAAAGAGAGGATGATACTTCGGTAGCGCCGCTTGTTCCGCTTAAAATTCTTGACGGCAAGGATACCCGGCAGCCCGAACAAATACCCGCAAAGCCGCCCTGTCTTTACCTTCCTGCCCTCCAGTTTCACCTCGTTTGTCTGGCGGATGCACTCCATCACCGGCAATTTAACCGCCTTCCTCGCCGGAAGATAGGCGGAGACCAGTATGGTCAGAAAGCTTATGAGCACTGCCGCTAAGATTGCCGGAGCCGACAGCACCAGCTTTAAGGGAACATCGCTGTAGAGGATACCCTCGAAATTCTCCGCCACAAAGAGGAGTACCGCCTTCATGCCCGCAAGCCCAAGGAGCACTCCTGCCGGGATTCCCGCTATTCCGATGCAAATTCCCTCAAACAGCACGGAGTTTCTTAGCTGCTTTTTCGTCGCCCCCACCGACATCAGGATGCCGAACTGGCGGGTGCGCTCATTTAAGGAAATGCTGAAGGCATTGCGGATTAAAAATACCGAGCCCAGCATGATGATGCCGACTGCGATTCCTCCCACCGTATAAAGGAGTAGCGTAAAGACGTCGTTTCCGGAGGCTCCCATGAACCGCAGCACATCGTCATTGAGCGTGACTGCGTTCCCTTCTCCTTTCTCCTCAGCGTAAGCTTTAGCACGCCGGGGATTTTTAAGCTCTACAAATACATTATTGTCTGAATATTCCTCCCCCGGCTCCTTTTTCGTCACCAGGGTAAATCCCGGCTCACCGGACTGGGTATAGGAAAGCCTCGCACAGATTCCCACCACGGTATAGGCTCTCTCTTCCCTGACCTCCAGCTTTTCCCCACCTTTCTCATAGCTTTCCGACTGCCTTAGTTTCTTCCCGTTCTTTATGCGCTCGCCCAAAGAAAGCTTTAGCGTATCTCCCTCCTTGACGTTCACGCCGCCGGAAGTAATCACGCCCCCGGATACCACAACCTCGCTGCCATTCTCCGGCAGACGCCCGGATATCAGCTCTATGGGCAGCGCGTCAAAAGCTGCCGCATCGTATGCGGTGACGAACACATAAGGGCTCTTTTTACTCTTACTGCCCGCAAGCTCTGCGTAGCCTAAGTTCTCTGTTATGACAGCCTTCTTCGCCTCCTCGTCCTCTGCCCGCATCTTTGCAATATCAGCGTCCACTCCCTGAAACGCCACATGCCAGCTCCCGGTCTTTTTCTCCGCCCCCCGCACCATATAGTCCAGAAGAGATACGCCAAACGTGGCTCCCGCGGTCACGAGGGCTGCCGAGAGCACGACGCCCACGATGGTTACAAGCGTCCGGGATTTATTTTTCCTTAATCCCTGAAGTGCTACTTTGTAAAATATATTCATGAGCGCACCACCCTTTCATCCCGCACGACTCTCCCGTCGGAGATTCCGATGATGCGGTCTGCCTGCAGGGCAATGCTTTCATCATGGGTGACAAGGAGCAACGTCTGCCCGTACATCCGGTTGCTCTGCTTTAACAGCTTGATGATTTCGTGGCCGTTCTTGCTGTCAAGGCTCCCGGTAGGCTCGTCGGCAAGCATCACCTGGGGCGCGTTCATCAGCGCCCGACCGATGGCGACACGCTGCTGCTGTCCGCCGGAGAGCTGGTTCGGCAAGTGTCCTTTCCGCTCCTCAAGGCCCAAAAGATGCAATAACTCATACAGCCGCTTTGCATTCACCTTCCGTCTATCCATGAGAATCGGCAGCGTGATATTTTCCACCACCGTAAGGGTGGGAATCAGATTGTGGAACTGGTAGATAAGCCCCACCTGCCGCCTCCGGAATATGGCAAGCCGGTCGCTGTCCTGGGCATAGATATCCTGCCCGTTCAGATAAATCTTCCCGCTGGTCGGAACATCCACGCAGCCGATGGCGTGGAGCAGCGTCGATTTCCCGGAACCCGACGCGCCGATAATCGCCGTGAACTCTCCTTTTTTAATGTCAAGGGAAACATGGTCAAGGGCGACCACCCGATTGTCTCCCTCACCGTACACCTTGCACAGGTTCTGAATCTTTAAAAATTCCATAATATAAGCCTTCCTTTCTTTTGAACTGACTTTATCATAGACCTTCCCGCTTACATTTCCGTGACATTAAAGTGAGAGTTCTGTCACTTTGGAAAACGGATGACGAACACCGCCCCGCCTTCCGGATGGTTTTTCGCGGCAATGGTGCCGCCCTGTCTCGTGACGATTGTCCTGCAGAGAGCCAGCCCGATGCCAAACCCTGCCGTGCGGGTATCCTTCCCCCGGTAGTACCGGTCAAACACCCGGGAAAGCTCCTCTTCTTTAAATCCTTTCCCGCTGTCGCGCACCGTAATCTCCGTATAGAGCGCCGTATCCCGGCAGGAGATAAAGATTTTCCCGCGGTCTTTCACATTTTCCATGCAATTTTTGAGCACGTTCATAAGCCCTTCCGCCAGCCACTCAAAATCTCCGGCAATGAAAATCCCCTCCGGCACTTCCTGCTCGACAGCCACCTCATGAATCTCCATGGAAATCTGCAAAGGGCGGAGCGCCGCCTTTACAAGACTCCTTACCTCAATCTGTTCTTTCTTAAAAACGATAATGCCCGCATCCATCCGCGACAGTTTGAGGAGAGAGGTCAGCAGCATGTCCATCCGGGCAAAAAGCTCTTCGGTCTCCCGGAGAAGTTCCTTCTCCTCCTCCCTCCCCGGGTGACTTTCAAGGAGCGAAAGTATCAGGTTTGCCGAGGTCAGCGGCGTCCTGAGCTGGTGGGCGATGTCCGCCAAAGACTCTGCCAGGCGCTCTTTCTCCTTTTTCAGGGCATTGTTCTGCTCCCGGATGCGCTGGGTCATCTTCCCCACCTCACTCTTAAGTATGGACAGCTCCCCCTCCTCGCAGTCCGCGATATACACCTTGTCGGCGTCATGGAGCACCTGGTCAATCTCCTCGGAAAGCTCCGCAATCCTTTTGTACCTTTCCCGGGTAAAGAGAAATGTAAGCAGTCCCAGCAGAAATGAAGAAAAAGCGGCAAGGAGCCCTGCCGCCGGATGGAGCCGATATGACGCGGCGGCTGTTCCTCCCGCAATCACAAGGAACAGCGCCGCAAACCATCTGATTTCCCGATTCCGAAACATCACTTCTCCCCTCCCCTGCCGGCAGCCCCTTCTCCGGCCGGCAATCCGTTCCCCAGCCGGTATCCCGTTCCCCGGACAGTCAATATAATCCGGGGCGCAGCCGGGTCGTCTTCTATCTTTTCCCGCAGCCGCTTGATGTATACCGTCAGCGCATTGTCTGTAACAAATTCCCCCGCCGCGTCCCAAAGCTCATTTAACAGCCTGTCTCTCGTGATGATGCTCTTGGGACTGCTCACAAACACAAGCAAAAGGCGGTACTCCAGGGCGGAGAGGTATACTTCGCTGCCGTTTTTCTTCACAATCCCGCTTGCCGTGTCTACAGAAAGCCCTCCGACCGCAAAAGAAGACGAGTCCTTCCCGCTCTTCCTGAGGGCCGCCCTAATGCGGGCAACAAGCTCCCGGGGGCGGAAAGGCTTGGTGATATAATCGTCCGCGCCCATATTAAGCCCCGTGACCACGCTTGCCTCATCCCCCGACGCAGTGAGAAAGATTACCGGAATCTCCTGCCTCTCCTTAATCTCCGTGCAGACCGCAAAGCCGTTGCCGTCCGGCAGCGAGATGTCCACCAGCGCCAGATCAAATCTGTGCTCCGAAAGGCACCTCGCCGCCTCGCTGCGGCTCGGCGCATGGGTAACCGCAAAGCCCTCCCCCCGCAGCAGGAGGGAAAGGTTTTTCGCAATCGCACTGTCATCTTCCACCAAAAAAATCCGTTTCATATGGCCTCCTTTAACAAATTGGGAGGAGCGTATTACTCCTCCCAAACTCTGCTTTATTGTTCCATCTGCCGGGTCCTTGCCTCTTCCCGCTCCGCGATTCTATGGGCAAGCTCCTCCTGCCTGTCCGTGACCTGCCTTGCCCTGTCACGCTGGCTCTCACCCAACTGCGATGACCGTTCATGCTGGGAAGTCTCAAGCTGCTTCACCCGTTCCCCTTCTCTTTCTGCAATCTGGTGGGCAAGCTCCTCCTGTCTGTCCGTGACCTGTCTTGCCCTCTGCCGCTGTCCTCCCATAGCCCTCACAGAACCGCCTGACAATCCCGACGATAACTTCCCGGCTGAGCCTGTTGTTCCACTATCATCTCCCGACGTCTCTTCATCGGGCGCTTCTTCTGCATCATCTCCTGCCGAAGTATCATCTCCGGAGGCTCCTGTCCCCTCATCTCCCGATGCGGTATCACCTCCAGCCGCAGCGTCCCCGTCGGTCTGCGTCCCCTGGCCTCCCGCCGTCTCCGCCGCAAATACAACCTGCGCACCCAAAAACGCCATAAGGCACATACAGCAAAGCAAGATTTTTAATGAATTTTTCGAACGTCTTTTCTTCATACCGTCAAGCCCCCTTTATCAGCAGATGTTTATTCCTCCTAAAGCATCATTCCCATCACATATAAGTCGTAGTATTTCCCGTCAAGCAATGTCGAGTTCTTCCGGCATCCTTCCACGACAAAGCCGAACTTCATATAAAGCTCTACTGCCTTCACATTATCCGCGCGGGTATCCAGGCTGATCCGGGTAGTCACGCCGTTTCCTTTCGCCCAGTCAATAAGTTGGCGAATCAATTCTGTACCGATGCCCTGCCCTTGATATTTCTTTGCAACCACAATCCCAAGCTCGCCGTCATGACTTGCCTTGATCTTCGCGGAGGAATGGATGGTTGCTATTCCTGCAATCTCCTCCCCGTCCATCGCCAGCAGCATGATGCTCGCTTTCTTTCCTTCCAGAGAACGGATCTCCTCTTCCTGCTCCTTCACATTCATGGGATATTCATCTTTCTCAAAGCTTAAGTAACTGGTCTCCCCGCCCACAAAATTGTAAAAGTCAACAATTTTTCCTGCGTCGCTCTCCTGCGCTCTCCGATAAATCACCTGTGCCATAATTTTACCTCTCTTTCTTTATCATATGTTCATACCTATACATTTTCCTTCAGCCACATCGCCACGCCGTCTGCGTCATTGCCGGGGATGATCCCGTCCGCCATGGCCTTTAACTCTTCTACCGCATTCTCCACTGCATAACACGCATCAGAAATCCGAAACATAGGGATATCGTTCACTGCATCCCCGAACGAGACAACACGGTCACATCCCCAAAGTTTTTTTAACTTTGCAACTGCATTCGCCTTCGTCGCCTTTTTCGGCATGATCTCGCACCAGTATTCCGGGCGGTACAATTCCTGCTGCAAGATGCAGGTAAACTTCTCATCCCCCGAAAAAATATCATAGACTGGCTTAAGCTTTTCCTTTTCCCCAATGCAGGTGAAGTAGAACATCTCACCGTCATACAGCCGCTCCTCTTCTGTTAAAGGCCGAAGACGCCGGTCTCCTCTGCGGAGGCTTAAGTACCTTCGGACGCCTTCATTTTCCCGCGCTGTAAGCCACGATACTTTTTCTTCATGCCTGATATAAGCGTAGACCAGCGGGCTGACATTATACTCCTTAAGACACCGGATAACCTTTGCCGCTTCGTCCTCTTCAAAACTTTCCGAAGCAATCACTTCCCCTGTTTCCGGATGAATGATCAGCGCCCCGTTATAAGCAATCACCGGAATCTTTGCAGACAAGCCCTTCGTGACCGCCGAGGCAGAGTTAAGGGAACGCGCCGTCGCGTAGGTGAACAATATCCCCCGCTCCACCAGAGCATTGATGATCTCTATGCTTTTGGGGCTGACCGCATCATTAGTATTAAGAAGTGTTCCGTCCAGATCCGATACATATAAAGTTCTCATCTCTTTGTACACATTCACACGGTCATTTCTTTCCATAGACTTCCCGGTGAACCTTCCCCCATAGTTCGCCCGCCACTTCCCGCGGCTTCTGCACACTTTCCGGCATCCCAAGAGACAGTATAGCCTCCAGCCGGCAATTCTCCGGGAATCCAAGGAGCTTTCGCTGATACTCTTCCGTGCTGTCTTCCCCGGCTGATACCCGAAGCCGCCCCTGGATCCAACAGCTCCCCACCCCAAGGGAACTGGCCATCAGGTGCATATTGGACATGACGATGGAGCAATCCTCCGTCCACACATCTGTCTTTGTCGCATCGGCGATCACAACGATTGCCGCATCAGCACCCTCAAGCATCGCCGCGCCGTGATCACGGCACTGCGCCATCTTGCGTAAAGTATCCTTATCCTTCACCACGATAAGTTCCCAGGGCCGGATCCCGCGGCCGGAGGCAGATAGAAGTCCTGCCTCGATGATCTTTTTCATCTGTTCCTCTCCGACCTCTTCAGAAGTATAGGAACGCACACTTCTTCTCTGCCGCATGATCTCTAACAAATCCAACTTTCCGTCCATAAGCTTACTCCTTTGCCACAATCTCAAGCCCAAGCTCCTCAAGCTGCTTTGCATCTACTGTCGTCGGCGCCTCGGTCATCAGGTCTGAAGCGTCCTTGATCTTCGGAAATGCAATGACATCCCGGATACTGTCCGCTTTTGCCATCAGCATGATGATCCGATCAAGTCCGTAAGCCAGCCCGGCGTGAGGCGGAACACCATACTTGAAAGCCGTAAGCAGGAACCCGAACTGCTCCTTCGCCTGCTCGGGAGTAAATCCAAGGACTTCAAACATCTTGCTTTGTATCTCCGGGTCAAAGATCCGCACACTGCCGCCGCCGATTTCATTACCATTCAGAACGATATCGTATGCTTTCGCCCGCACTCTTCCCGGGTCACTGTCGATAAATTCAAGATCTTCCTCCATCGGCATCGTAAACGGATGATGCATCGCCATAAAACGGTTCTCCTCATCACTCCACTCAAGCAGCGGGAACTCCGTCACCCACAGGAATTTATACTCGTCTTTATCGAGAAGCTCCATCTGCTTTGCCAGCTCTAAGCGCAGCGCCCCAAGCACTGCCCACACCACTTTGTTCTTATCTGCGGCAAAAAGGAGAAGGTCACCGCTTTCTGCGCCCATAGCTTCCATAAGTTTTTTCGTCTCATCCTCCGTCATAAACTTAGTGAAGGATGATTTCACCGTGCCGTCCTCCTGGACAGCCAGGTAAGCAAGCCCCTTTGCACCGTAATCTTTGGCAAAGCTGACTAACTTATCAATCTTCTTTCTCGGCATCGCACCCTGTCCTTTGGCATTGATTCCCCGGACAGTCCCGCCGTTTTCAATGGCTCCCTTGAATACGGCAAATTCGCTTCCTCTTACCACCTCTGTTACATCCGTAAGCTCCATGCCAAACCGGATGTCCGGCTTGTCAGAGCCATAGCGGTCCATAGCTTCCTGCCAGGTCATCCGCGGGATCGGAAGGGGCACCTCCACATCCAGCACCTTCGAAAACAGTTCTTTTAACAGACGCTCATTGACATCGATGACATCATCCACATCTACAAAAGAAAGCTCCATATCAATCTGGGTAAATTCCGGCTGGCGGTCTGCACGCAGGTCCTCGTCCCGGAAGCATTTTGCCAACTGAAAATACCGGTCACAGCCAGAGCACATAAGCAATTGTTTAAAAAGCTGCGGTGACTGAGGAAGCGCATAGAAATGTCCCTGGTGGATCCGGCTCGGCACAAGATAATCCCTTGCCCCCTCCGGAGTACTTCCGATAAGGATAGGCGTCTCAATCTCAAGAAATCCCTCGTTTGCAAGAAACTGGCGGATCAATGTAGCCGCTTTGCTCCGCATCATAAGATTCCGCTGCATATCTGGCCTTCTAAGGTCAAGATACCGGTATTTGAGCCGGATCTCTTCCTTAGTCTTAACGTTCTCCTCCACCGGGAACGGCGGCGTCTCGGATTCTGCAAGTATCCGAAGCTCCTTGGGGATGATCTCGATCGCACCGGTAGCCAGATGCTCATTCACTGCGCCGGAACGCTTTGCCACTTCACCCACAACTGCCACGACAAATTCTGCCCGAAGCTTCGCTGCCTTTTCAATGAGTGCTGCGTCAGATTTTCCTTCCTCAAAGACTACCTGTATGACGCCGGAACGGTCACGCACATCGACGAACACCAATCCCCCTTTATTCCTGTTCTTCTGTACCCATCCCATGACGGTAACCGTCTGGCCCGCATTTTCCGCTGTAATCTCCGCACATCTATGGGTTCTCTTTAACCCCTTCATCAACTCTGCCATCTTTCTTCTCCTTTATCTCCTATCATCGTTTACTTCCGCGTAACACTCCTGCACTTCTTCATATCCGTCTGCCGCAAGCTGTTCTTTCTGGAACTTTTTATTCTTCTTCATATTCACGATCAATACCTGCATCCCCGCTTCCCGGTCTTCTTTCGCCTGGGCAAGGACCTTGAGGATTCCTTCCTTCGGAAGCTTCTTATCTAACAGATATGCTTTCTTCACACCCTTTTTCGGCACTTGATAGCCGTTTTCCAAAAGCAGCATGACGATCCGCTCAAAGCCGATGGAAAATCCGCAGGCAGGCGTATCCTGTCCGGTAAATCTTCCGATCATCTTATCATACCGTCCGCCTCCGGCCACAGAGCCGCCAAAGTCATCCATCGTCACCTCAAAAATCGTTCCGGTATAGTAGGACTGCCCTCTCACCAGCGTAGGCGTGAAGCGGATATTGAACGCGCAGTCCTTTGCCGCCTCTACGCTTGAGATGATCATCTCCATACTGTCTGCCGTCGCATCACTGAGATGATCACCAAGCTTTTTCTTAAGATAACGGATACCGGATACATCCTCCGCCGCCTCATCAAAGAGCTTCAGATAACGGTCTACATTCTCCTTCTCATATCCAAGTCCGGCAAGCTCCTCTGCCACCTTGTCTGCGCCGATCTTATCCATCTTGTCAAGGATGATAAACACTTCATCGTAATCTTCTTCCTTAAAGCCGCTGAACGATGCCATCGCTTTCAGGATATTCCGGTCATTGATATTCACTGTAAAGTTTTTAAAATTAAGCTTCCCGAGCATAGACGTTGTCGCTAAGATAAGCTCGATCTCCGCAAGACTCCCTGCTTCCCCAAGAATATCGATATCGCACTGCACGAACTGGCGGAAACGCCCTTTCTGCGGGCGGTCTGCCCTCCACACATTCCCGATCTGCATCGCCTTAAAGGGAGAGGGAAGGTCATTGGCATGGTTTGCGTAATATCTGGCAAGCGGCACCGTCAGGTCATAGCGAAGCCCTCCGTCTACCAGATCGCCTTCCTCTTTGGCATCATGAAGCTTCAACTTCTCACCCCGCTTTAAGATCTTAAAGATCAGCTTCTCATTGTCCCCGCCCTGTCTGCTGCACAAGTTCTCGATATGCTCCACGCAGGGCGTCTCCATGGATAAAAATCCAAAAGTCTTATAAGTCTCTTTTATCAGTTGAATGACATGATCCCGGATTTCCATCTCCTTTGGCATCATGTCCTTCATGCCTGTCACTGGTTTTTTCTTTAACGCCATAACCATTCTCCTTTTCGCTCGATCATCTCATCCACGCGGTTGATATAGGCATCCACCGCCTTTACATTCTCCTGACGGATAAGCTTTGTAAGCTTTCCTTTTTTACTGCCGGGCATTGGGCGTGCGCTTTCAAGCACGATCTTAGTAGATGCCCCCGCCCCTGCGGCTAGGATGGATTGAATTTCCTCCATAATGATACACACACCCCTAATTATGCCTTATTATCAGGTATTATCGAGTATTCTGTATTTCTGCAATCACCCGATTAAGGTATTATTCAGTACCATTCAGACGAAATTTGATGTACTTTTGATGTACTTCCACCAAATTTGTTGTACTCTTTCTATCCGCAATAAATATGAATGCCTTAAAGGATTCTTCCATATTTATTATTGAGAAAACAAAACCATCTTTTCTGCCAATGCCTCCATTGAAGCCTTTTTCTTAGCTTCCGAAACCTCGGCATAGATATTCATTGTAGTTGCAATATCAACATGACCCATCACCGACTGGATTACCTTCAGATTACTCTCGTTCTCACAAAACCTTGCGCAAAATGTATGGCGCAGACTATGGCAAGTAAAATGAGGCAAAATAAGAGGCTCTCTGCTTTTCATTTTCGCTTCGTGAAGTTCGGCATCATTATACGCATCAATAATGCGCTCTAATGCCCTGTCTAAATCCTGTTGCAAAAATACCCGTCCAAAGCGATTCAGAAATACGAAGTCTGTATATCCGTCAATTTCTGTTGTGCAAAAAATCCCATTGTCATGTTGATACTGCTTAATTTCTTTCAGTGCCTGACGCACCTCCTTCACCATTGGAATCTTACGGATACCTGCATCTGTCTTTGGTGTTGAAATATATATCCTTTTTTGGGATTTATTCATCTTGCCCGCAAAATAAACCGCTGCATGGTCAATCGTAATAACCCCATTCTCAACATCAATATCTTTCCAGGTCAGGCCACTCAATTCTCCAACTCTCAAACCTGTTCCTATAAAAAAGGTATAGATTGGTTTCCAGTGATCGTACACCGGGTGACCGTCCATGAACTCCAGAAATGCCGTCTGCTGTTCCGGCGTTAAGGCATTCCTTACGCCTCTCTTAGCGCCTGTCTGCTTCTTTAGCTGCCCTAACACGTTATGTGTGGGATTCGTTCTGATAATACAATCCCTGACCGCCATTTCAAATGCAGGGTGCAATTCCCTTTGAAGATGTTCAACCGTTCCATAGCTAAGATTCGATTCTTCCATCAGCTTTTTGTAAAACAGCAATACATCCGAATATTTGATGTCTTTGACCTTACGGTTACCGATGCCTTTCCTGACATACGCATTATACTGATACATATATCCCGCAAAAGTCCTTTCCGCCAAATCCTTCCGTGTTGCCATGTACTTGTCAAAGATGTCATTCAACGTCTGGTTCTTAGCCTGCCCACTGTCAATCCCGTCAAGTTTATCCCGTAATATCTGTTCTTCCCTCTGGCGAAGTGTAGTCAGATTTTTAGAATAAATGTATCGTCTTTTCCCTGCTTCATCAGCATAGGCATATTGATACTTTCCATCTGAACTACGGTAGCTTTCCCCCTTCCGCAATACTCGTCCCTTATTGTCCTTTCGTGATTTAGCCATAGCCACTCCTTTCTTGTCCGGAAAGAAGAAATCCTGTGCCTTACTTACGAGTTTTGTACAATAAGTCAACTCCCGTTTTGATAGTTTCTGTTATAGTCTGTTGATGTTTGTCAGAGTATTCCTTTAGAGTGTGATATTCTGCGTCAGACATCCTTATGGTTACGATACGCTCTTTTATGACATCCGATTTCGGACGCCCTCTCTTTCCCATAGGCACACTCCTCTCTACATCTACATACCATTATATTTTCCGTAATACGAAATGTCAAGCATTTTTCGTAATACGAATAAAAAACTTTTTGGCACATGGGAATCTCTTACTTTTCCACTCCCGGTTTTATTCTGCCGGTATGCGAAAACTCTCCAGATACTTTTCAAAAATTTCGCAATCCACAAGTACAGCTTTTCCTACCTTATATGTTGCACCTGCTTCTTTCGCCCGTTTCTCAAAAGTGCTTTGGCATAAACCATAGAGCTTAGCTCCTTCCTTATATCTTACAAATCTCTTTTTCTCCTGAAATTTTTCAGACATATTTTCCCTCCTAACGGTGTATTTTAGCATGATAACTTTATCTGCTAATGACAATAGAAGCTGCCTGCTCCTGCTCTCATTAGTAGACAAAACAATCTGCTTTTCAAAAAATCCATACGGGTGACAGCTCATTACACTGTCCACATCGGTATCGCACCGTCATTCCAAACTGACCGGGAAACCCGGAAGTATCATTATCAAAGATATGCCTCATTGCCTCATGCAACTGCTGCACTTTTCGCCAGACATTCATCGCTCACCGCCTTAACTTCAATACCAGATTTCAGTATTCCCTCGTACACACTCCCACACAAAAATGGAAGCAGGCAGCTCTTGGCGCGTCCGCATAGCGGCTCCACACATCCCACACGTCCCGTATGTATTTATATATTCAATTTTCAAGGTACACACGCCAACCTATGTTGACGGGCAGAAAACCCTCTGCCTGTTTTGGATAAAATCATTTCTGGACTTGCCAGCCCAAAAAGCACATAAGCA
>CANAPP010000059.1 GCA_947363565.1 uncultured Lachnospiraceae bacterium
CAAATTTTGAATAATTTCATTCGATTTTTGTTGCTTATGTTCTTATTATCAAACAGTGTATTTTTATCAAAATTCAGGATCAAAATTTGGAGTTCTTGCATTGTATACGAGGATTTGGTAAACTTATTAAATGAAAATATTAAAAGATAACCAGCGAACCAAAAGATTGAGGAGATATTGTTGTGACAATAGCAAAGATGAAAGAACTTCTTTCGAGTGGAAACGAGAAAATAACTGTTGAATTCAAATCATGTACAAATGAAATTAGTGAATCAGTTTATGAAACTGTTTCATCCTTTTCAAACAGATATGGCGGATGGATTATTATGGGCGTGGATGATGGCGGGACACCAATAGGAATCAACCGTAAAGCTGCAAAAAATATGAAAAGGAATTTTGTGACGCAGTTAAATAATGCTAACAAAATGTCGCCGACGTTATATCTTGCTATTGAAGAATTTGAATATGAAGGAAAACTTCTGCTCTGGACATATGTGCCGCCGGCGTCTACAGTGATCAAATGTTCTGGAAAAGTATATGACCGAAACGATGAGGGTGACTTGGACATTACAGATTCTCCGATTCAAATGGAAAATATGTATGCAAGAAAAACAGGTACATTTTCTGAAAATAAATTATACCCGTATGCTACTGAAGATGATCTTCGTATGGATCTGATGCCAACGGTCCGAAGACTGGTGGAAAATAAAAATTCAGAACACAAATGGTTAAAAATGACAAATCATGAAATCATGGTAAGTGCAGGGTTGTATGAAAAAAATCTCGTTACGGGAGAAAAGGGATATAATCTTGCGGCAATCATGCTGTTCGGAAAGGATGAGGTAATTCGTTCTTGTGTATCCGGGTATGTTACAGATGCGATATATCGGGCAGAAAATACAGACAGATATGATGACAGGTTATTAATACGCACAAACCTG
The DNA here is from genome assembly GCA_947363565.1 of uncultured Lachnospiraceae bacterium. Lineage (GTDB taxonomy): Bacteria > Bacillota > Clostridia > Lachnospirales > Lachnospiraceae > MD308. Next base: position 942 of record CANAPP010000059.1, read on the forward strand.
ATCGAGAGTTATGAAAGATTAATGGAATTTGTTGCAAAGCACACTTCTGATAAATTTTATCTGATTAATAATGTAAGCACAAGTGTTCGAGATATCATTGCAAGAGAAATCGTTTCAAATATCCTTGTACACAGAGATTTTTCCAGCGCCTATCCGGCGAAGCTTATCATCGAGAGTGATTGGCTTAGGACCGAGAATTGGTGCAGGCCAAGAAGACAGGGTAATATTTTAGGTGATGAATTTACACCATATCCCAAGAACCCGCTAATTGCCAGTTTTTTTACAACAATAGGCAGATCAGATACCCTTGGTTCGGGCGTAAAGAATCTGTATAAATATACGCCTATTTACTCCGGCGGCGGTAATCCGGAATTATATGAAGCCGACGTTTTTAGAACGGCGATTCCATTGACAAAAAAAGCAGTCAAAGATATTGAGACGGGAACAGCTTTGACTGAACGGGAACAGTTGGTTTATGATATGATTTGTGAAAATCAGAAGATCAGCATAGATGATATTGCTTTAAAATTGGATGTGACGCGAAGAACAATACTTCGTGATGTTCAGGAAATAAAGAAAAAAGCATTTTTAGTATATGATAAAAAAGCATCACTTTGGAAATTAAAATAGGGAAATGATAAGGTGACAATAAGGTGACAATAAGGTGACAAGGAAGTGACACGCAAAGTGTCACTTCCTTGTTGGAAATAAAACTTAAACTTCGATTAACCATGCTACCTTTTGATATACAGGACTTGATTTAATTTCCTGTACCATTACATTTTCTGAAGGATAAGAAGCTAAAAGTGTTTTGACCTGCTCTGCCAATGCCAAAAGTTCAGGAGAAACTTCATTTCTCTTAAGTGCGGGTGTATGTTTCATTAACCATTCCACCATAGGTTTCATTATCCCGCATGTATGAAGCCCCTTGCGAAGTTCTCGCACATACTTGTCTGGACTTCCGGCATCTAACGCGTTAAACGCTCTTGCGCAATGCCAACCAAATCGATGTAAGGCTGGAAGAATCAAATAGTTTTCCTCATCTAACATCTCAGGCCGGTAATATCGGGAAATAAGACATTCTTCAGTCTGTGCAAAAAACCTTGCCAGTTCTATTCCTGTATCGATATCGTTATTTGCCGTATCCCAGTTATACCTCTGCACAGCGGTCAAAACAAGTTGGTTTATCCATGCCAGTTTCTGAAGATTTTCCTCCCAATTTTCTTTAAAAATGCATCGGATCATGCGGTAAAAGCTTTCCTCATCTGCTGCCAGACGATCCGCCAATCGGTTTATATCTTCTGACATTAATGGTTTTTCTGGGAGCGGAAAAGATACTCCTTGCTCAATGGCGTGAGACAATACCTCACCAGGAAACTGTTCCCAATCCTCTACTTTTTCCAATACAAGCTGCATTTCTTCTGGATTTGTTAAAGCTAACACGGCCGCTCCGCGTCCGATATCGCACTGATTTAGCAATGGAATGAACATCATGTAGGATGGACGGCAGAAATTTGGTTCCAATTGTTCGTCTTTTCTGTTTTGGGAATGGAACGCTAATGCCGCTGTCTGGTAAAACATTTCTTCGCGCTTATGCGCAGTTTCCTCAGACGGAATAGGCTTTCTGATTCCTTCATAGAGTTCTTGTATCATAGGCGCAGTGTCCAGATTACTCAGTCGGTGCAGGTCTCCCAGGACACATAATAGATTACCTGTCTGCTGTACGTCGAGAAGAGTGCTGTCGATATCCAGCAAGAGTTCCCTGGCTCGTGCGGAAGAGCCATTTTTAATATAGAGATCAGCTAGATATATTTCAAGACCCTGTTCCCAATATGGGGAAGACATCAGGATCGTGCTGAATAATGTTGCTGCCAGGGATTCTTCATTTTTTCGGAATTCCTTAATGGCGCGCAGACACCTTTCGCCCCTTTGGATTGCAGAAGAATATTTCCCCTCCTTAAGCGATTGTGTAAATGCTATATATTCTATGTCAATCCGTGTATAGTAAGAATCCGGAAACCATTTTTCTGCCCGGGTAGTCCAATTCCAAAATTCCGGCAGATCTTCCTCTAATGCGGCCTTAACGGCATGCCTGAATAACGGCGGACCAAACAACTGCCAACCAGGATTTTTTCCCTCTACTGCTGTTGCTGCGTGTCTCAGCATTTCCAGATAGTTTGATTCGCGCCTGCCGCTCTCTATATATTGTAAGAGGAGCTTTAAGTCTTCTGGATTCTGCTGAAGATTTTTGCGTAACAATGTCAGATTGCGTTCCCGCTTCTCTCTCCCTCCTTCTCCATCCATATCAACATAACCGTCGTGGTGCAATATCGTACGCGAAAGTGCACGTACATCCTGGATTCCTTTTTCCTCAAGCGGCCATGCCTCGTGGATAGCACCCTGATAACGTAAACCGGTGGACATACATATCAGCCGTACTGCCAGAAAATCGGAATATTTACTGTCCATTTCCATAGTGTCGTAGTTGCGTTGTACTACTCCGCAGGCAAGCTCCTGGGATTTTTTGCAGGACTGCAGGAAATGTACCAATTCTGAAACATCTTTATCCAGATATTCATCAGTATCTACCGTTAAGTACCATTGTCCCGATGCCCGATCCATCACTGCATTCCTGGCAGCGGAAAAATCCCCTACCCAGGGAAAATCGAACAGAATATCCGCATACTGCGCCGCAATCTCCCGACTGCCATCCGACGAACCAGTGTCAGCCATAATCAACTCACAGCAAATGGCTTCCCGTAGAGGGTTTAATGCCTCCAAACAATGTCTCAAGCTGCGAATTTCATTCATGAATATGATACCGATTGTCAATAATGGCTTTGTATTATCTTTCATCATCATCATCCTTTCAAAACTTCCGGATTTATCGGAAAACCGCCGGGAAACGGTGCCCTTCCGATAAATCCGGCATATTACAAAAACCGGAACGGGTCAAAGCCCGCCCCGGTTAGATATTGAAATTTTTAAATATTGCTTAAAACCTGATTACTGGAGAAGCTGTAATACTCCCTGCGGAATCTGGTTAGCCTGAGCCAGCATAGCCTGAGATGCCTGAACAAGAATGTTATTCTTGGTGTAAGCCATCATTTCTTTCGCCATGTCAACGTCACGGATTCGGCTCTCAGCCGCTGTGATGTTCTCAGTTGTTACACTCAGGTTATTGATGGTATGCTCCAGACGGTTCTGAAGGGCACCAAGGTCACCACGCTGTGCAGATACTGTGTTGATAGCAGCTTTGATCTTGTCAACTGCTGCTGCCGCACCAGCCTGTGTAGAAACATCAATGCCGCCGATTCCCAAAGATGCGGAAGACATACTCTTAATACCTACAGTCATCTGATTGAAAGCATCAGAAGTATCTCCGATCTGAAGCGTAAGTCCGCCCGAAGCTGCAACTGCATCAGTTTCTGTTGTAACAGGATTATCAAGTACAGCCGCCTGAACGATACTGATATCAAGTGCACCATTCTTTACTGTTCCCCACAGAGCGTCTTTACGGCTTCCGTCAACTGTTCCATTGTTGCTGCCGCTGTTTGTACCGCCGACTAGATCCCATGTTTTATAGTCTTGGAATGCACCCTCTTTTTCAGTCAAGCCGATGATACCATTAGCAGTGTAATCAGTTCCAATCTTGAACAGGGAGTTATCCTGCTGACTCAGCTTAACGCCTGCCATTTTAATCAAATCAGCATCATTTGCTTCATAAGCAGTCAAGTCAATGACATTAACCTTGCCCAAACCTTCTATATTTTGTACATCCTTAAACTTACTGTCCTTGCCAACTGCAAAAACGTATGTCTCTTCACCAATCTTAAGAGCATAGCCGTCTTCCACAGCAGTTATATCAATAGTACCCTGTGCATATTTGCGACCTTCGCTGAAGACAGCTTCCTGATCGACCTTTACAGTAATCGCTTCTGCCTGGTTTATATTGGTAAGAGCTTTGCTTGTTGTAACATCTACGCTAAGTGTTGCCTGCAGGCTTGCCGAAGAATAATCCTCTGCTGGCAATTCTTCCATTTCAAATACAAGTTTATCGCCTTCTGCTGTAACTTTGAATTTCACATTAGGAGCTACTGCACCAGCACTTGTATTCGCAATTGTAATACCGTCAGCATTCGCTTCTGCAATTGCCTTTGCTAAATCCGCACCTGAGATAGAGCCGCCCTTAGTAATGGATATGCCGGATCCTGCTGAGATAGTTGCGCCGCCGATAGAAATCTTGATGTCACTTCCGGAAATTACAGTATTACCAGTAGAGTTGTTCTCAATCTTTACATTACTCAAATCTAGGGTGAATTTAAGCTTCTGCTTATCTTTTCCGATTTCTCCGTCCTTAACCGGCGTTACTGATACATTAGCAGCCTGTGTGCCAAATACATCTGCACCTGTTACTTTGGTACTGGATGTAGCGGAAGAACCGCCATCAATAGCCAAATCGCCATTCAGCAATGTACGTCCGTTGAAGTTCGTGCTCTTGGAGATACGGTCAATCTCCTCTTTCAGAGCATCAACCTCGCTCTGAAGGCTCACACGGTCGTCATCCTGGTATGTTCCGTTAGCAGACTGGTTTGCCAGCTCTACCATACGGTTCAGCATGGAGTGTACTTCTGTCAGAGCACCCTCTGCTGTCTGGATAAGGGAAATACCATCGTTAGCATTCTTCTGAGCTGTCTCAAGACCTGTAATCTGCGCACGCATCTTCTCAGAAATAGCAAGACCTGCAGCATCATCACCAGCACGGTTGATCCTGTAACCAGAGGAAAGTTTCTCTAAGTTCTTAGCAACCATGCTGTTATTATTCGTCAAATTCCTGTACGCGCTTAATGCGGTAATGTTGTGTTGAATTCTCATAAATAAACCTCCTTGAATTGTACCGGAGACCTCCTTGTCTCCGCAGTTTCTTTTTTGATTGTTCCTGCCTGTTCCGCAAACTGATAATTTGTTTCCACAGGCGACGCCTGAATCTCCTTTATGGGCCCTTCATCAAGGAAAAACGGCGGATTCGTAAGCAGCAAATTTTGAATAATTTCTATCGTTTTTTGTTGCTTATGTTCTTATTATCGAACATTTCCAGATAAAATTAAGAACAAATTTTGAAATTTTTCTTTTTTGTTGTGAGGAATAGCATAGAATTTCGAAAAGAATAAAAACAGCATCCTTCTATCATACACCGTTATAACTTTCGTATGTCAGATTTATATAATCAAATTTCGGCACTCCACTGCTGACAGCATAGAAAAAAAGCCGCCAGATTTGTGCCGACTTGATTCTTACGTATTTTTTTCTGACACTATATCTTCAACACTAAAAAACTAGTAACATTGCCAAATCATGATACCAACCCCAGAAGTTCCATCTTATTCCTTGGGTGCATGCTGCGGAGGATCTCAGCCTGCATTTTGGCTGCTACATGAATATAAATCTGTGTGGTCTTGATAGAACTGTGGCCGAGAATTGGCTGCACACAACTGATATCCACACCTTCTTCTATTAGATAAGTAGCAAATGAATGGCGGAACATATGAGGTGTGATATTGCGTTCTATGCCTGCAAGCCGGCTGTACTTTTTCACCATCAGCCGGATGGACTGCTCTGTGTAGCGGTTACCGTTCCTGTTTATGAAAAAATACCCGCTCTGGCGAATTGCTGCTTCATTAGCTTTGTAGTATTTACGCAGCAAATCCAGAACAGATGACGAAACAACCTGCAGATACCGTTCTTTTCCGCCTTTCCCCATAATCCGTATCGACCCGGAATTCAGGTCAATACATTCACTCCGTATGTTAGAAACCTCATATACTCTCGCTCCTACTGCAAAAAGCATCTCAACAATCGCAACATCTCTAAGCCAATATTGACCACTTCCTTTGGGATGGGAATACATATAATTCAGCAGTATCTCTATTTCCTTTCTTGGAATAATCCGCGGCAGAGTAAACGTCTCTTTAAATTTTACTTTTATTTTCCGAAATGGATTATCAGCAATAAATTCTTCCTCCTCCAGATATATGTAAAATGCCTTGATCGTTGCAATTTTGCGCTTGACCGTTTTCTGTTTATACTTTCTATGCAGCTCTGTTATAAATTCTTCGATTCTTTTCTTGTCCAACCCGTTTTCTCCGATAAAATCAAAATACTGCTTCAGATCAATCCGATATGCACTGATTGTTTTCGGATTCAGTTCCTTTCGAAAACGGCAGTATTCTAAATATAATGCCCCTTTTTCCCTTATCTTCATTTTTCACTCCTCCTTTGTGCAATTAATTTCCATTTTTTATCAGTTTAGCACAATTGTTTGATAATAAAAACATAAGCGATTACAGGAATTTAACAAATAACAACAGCATGGTTGCCAAGAACTTAGAGAAGCTTTCCTCTGGTTACAAAATCAACCGCGCAGGCGACGATGTTGCCGGGCTTGCTATTTCTGAGAAGATGCGCGCGCAGATTACAGGTCTTGAGACAGCTCAGAAGAATGCCAACGATGGTATTTCCCATATCCAGACAGCAGAGGGCGCTTTGACAGAAGTTCACTCCATGTTGAACCGTATGGTAGAGTTGACAAACCAGTCTGCAAATGGAACATACCAGGATGACGACCGTGTGAGCCTTCAGAGCAAGGTTGATGCTCTGAACCGTTATTCCGATTTTTTACTCACCAAACATGCTTTGCACCAAAAATATTTTTCTTCTTCCTGCATTGCACCATTTGGATGGCACTGCACAAAGGCTTTTGAAATGTTGGATACCGGAAATGCCCAAGGATATATCCATGAACTCAAAACATGCTTAAATACCTGCATTGAAGCAAATCTCATAGTAGAATATCTGTTAAAACACACACTTTCCCTACAAATCACTCAAACCACAATTTCACCAGAGCTTTCTTCACTGGCTGAACAAGTAAATAAACTGCTGGCCACATATCCGCCAGACGTCCCAACAATAGTTACCGTAAAAGCAAGTCCTGCTTATCAAAAAGTGGCATGGATAATTGAAAATAAATAAATGCTTTAAAATTATTGAAATCTTGCGAATGTCAATCCCGAATGATATAATTAATCTGGATAAAATTCACATAATATAAACCAAATAATTGGAGGAATCTTATGATTAACATATCAGCTATCCTCGATAACGAGGCATTCACTCCAGAAGAACAACTGGAACTGATCAAATACATCGATGCACAATTAGAGCAGATGGAACTTCTGCTCTACCGCTTGGATAGCATAGCCAAACAGGCAGCCGGCAATAGTATTCTGGATGCAGAGCGTCAACGTCTTCAACAAAAGGCAAACCGAATTCAGGAAGAAATCGACCGGATATCCAAACGACTGCCCAACTCATTTATTATAGAAAATGCTATCTAGTACAGCGTTAGTCAACAAGGAGTGTCTTAAAATGAAATCACTAGTCCTAGCCGAAAAACCTTCCGTAGCCAGAGACATCGCCCGCGTCCTGAACTGCCATAAGAACATCTCCGGCGCCATCGAGGGCAGCAATTACATTGTAACCTGGGCGTTAGGCCACCTGGTCACTCTGGCAGACCCGGAAATGTACGATAAAAGCTATAAAGAATGGAACCTGTCCACGCTCCCCATGATCCCGAAAAAATGGGAGCTCGTGGTGATCAGGCAGACTGCAAAGCAGTACAGCAATGTCAAAGCCCAGCTTTTCCGAAAAGATGTTGGCCAGATCATCATCGCCACAGACGCCGGGCGGGAGGGCGAGCTTGTGGCCCGCTGGATCCTTGATAAATCCGGCTGCCGAAAGCCGATCCGGCGACTCTGGATATCTTCTGTCACTGACAAAGCGATCCGCGAGGGCTTCTCCCGCCTCAAAGACGGACGGATGTACGACAACCTGTACCGCGCAGCCAAAAGCCGGGCGGAGGCGGACTGGCTGGTGGGGATCAACGCCACCCGGGCATTGACGTGCAAGTACAATGCCCAGCTCTCCTGCGGACGCGTGCAGACACCGACGTTAGCCATTATCGCCGGACGCGAGGAGGAGATCCGTTCTTTCAGACCGGAAGAGTATTACGGCCTTACCTGCGACGCCGGGAAAGTGACCTGGACCTGGCAGCAGAAAAAGAGCGGAAGCCTCCGTACCTTCCATAAGGAACAAATCGAGAGCCTGAAAGCTTCCCTGAAAAATGAAAATATAACGGTGACGGAAGTCACAAAGACTGCGAAAAAGGCATTTTCCCCGGGACTTTATGACCTTACCGAGCTTCAGCGGGACGCCAACCGGCGCTTCGGCTTCTCCGCGAAAGAGACGCTTAACCTCATGCAGCGGCTTTACGAGAATCACAAGGTCCTCACCTATCCCCGGACGGATTCCCGCTATATCGGCATGGATATCGTCCCCACCATCAAGGAACGGCTGAAAGCCTGCGGCATCGGCCCCTATAAGCAGTTTATCCCGGAGCTTTTAAAGCATCCGATCAAGACAAGCAAAACATTCGTTGACGACAAAAAGGTAAACGACCACCACGCCATTATCCCCACGGAGGAATATGTGCAGCTTACGCATATGACAAGTGATGAGCGCAAGATCTACGACCTCGTTATCCGCCGCTTTATCAGCGTCCTCTATCCGGCGTTTGAGTATGAGCAGACCACATTGAAGGCTTCGGCTGCCGGAGAGACCTTTACCGCAAAAGGCAGGATTGTAAAGGCGATCGGCTGGAAAGCAGTGTACGAGACAGGCGCTTCGGATCTTTCCGATGATTATGATGAAGATGCCGCGGATAATGACCGTTTTGGGAATCGGGCAGATACCTTCCGGCAGGCTGACCAGTCTCTTCCGCCCTTAAAGAAGGGTGATGCTTTTCCTATCGGGCGCATCACCATGACCTCAGGAAAGACCAGGCCGCCGGCACGGTTTACCGAAGCAACGCTCCTTTCCGCCATGGAAAATCCGGTAAGGTACATGGAATCCAAAGATGCAAAGGCCAGAAAGACGCTTGGCGAGACCGGCGGGCTTGGAACGGTCGCAACAAGGGCTGACATCATCGAAAAGCTGTTCCACTCTTTCCTGATTGAAAAAAACGGCCAGGACATCCTGATCACGTCCAAGGGCAGGCAGCTTCTTTCGCTTGTGCCGGAGGACCTGAAAAAGCCGGAGCTGACGGCGCAGTGGGAGATGGAGCTTTCGGATATCGCAAAAGGCGCGCGGGACGATTCCGCATTTATTAAGGAAATAAAGAGCTATACCTGCAGCCTGATCGATGAGATAAAGTCCGGCGAGAAGACCTTCCGCCACGACAACCTGACCAATTCCAAATGCCCCCGCTGCGGAAAACGTCTTCTGGCCGTAAACGGCAAAAACTCCCGCCTTCTCGTCTGCCAGGACAGGGAGTGCGGCTACCGCGAGACCATCGCCCGCACAAGTAATGCCCGCTGCCCGAACTGCCACAAGAAGATGGAGCTTATCAAAAAAGGCGAGGAAGAGACCTTTATCTGCGCCTGCGGCTATAAAGAAAAATTATCTGCCTTCAAAGCAAGGCGCGAAAAAGAAGGCGCGGGAGTTACGAAGAAGGACGTGCAGAAATATCTGAAAAAGCAAAAGGATGAACCGGTCAATAATGCATTTGCCGCCGCCCTTTCCGGAATAAAGCTTGACGACGGAAAGGATTGATCCTGACCGTGAAAAATCCAGGGATGCTTCCCTTTTCAAGGAACGCATCCCTTCTTGCTCTTGGTTCTGTATGCCACGATCAGATCCACCATCTTATTATAACTTTCCACACCCTCGGACTGGTCGTTCGCCTTGAGATATGTATCATTCACCTTATTCGCCGCCTCGGCGATCCGCCCGTCATATTTATCCCAGAACTCGCGGTTCGCCGCCAGATCCGGCTCTGCTTCCCCGGAAAGCTTCCCCCTCACCTCCTCCCAGGCGTCATAATCAGCCTGGTAAAGCACATTCATGCAGTATTTCCACCCCATCAGATACCCGCTGTACTGAAAATGTATGTCCTCCGAGCCGCTGCTCGCCAGAAACGCAATGAAATTCGCCTCTTCCTCCTGCATGAATCCTCTCAGATGGGAAAGCTCATGGCACATGGTGAAGGGGATATTGTAGTCCACGATCCCGCTGTTATAATTCGCCTCCACCGTAAACGGCGAATAGATGCCCGTCAACTGCTGCACCGACAATATCCATGGACACAAAAGGCCTTTCGGATTCGGGTAGAAGCCCGAAAGCTCCGGATACTCCCTGCCCAGCCGCTGCATGGCATTAACCGCGCCTCTGCCTTCTTCTCCCCGCAGGCCAAGCCGCATCACGCCGCCCTTATCTCGTGCCACCTGGCTGCTGCGGGCGTTCACTTCCTCCGTAAGCCACAGACAGACGCCTTTAAGTTCCTTTGCCGTATAACTCTCCATCTCTATCCCGGAACTTTCCGAAAAGGATTCCCTGTGATAATTAATGCCGCAATTAAGCACGTACAAAAAAAGCAATACCCCCGCGAAGACGTAAAGCCGGACACCCCACGCGAGAAGCTCTCTTTTCGCCCCACATTTCCTGACCGCTTTAACGATAAGCCTCAAAAGGGTCAGCACGGCCAAAAGCAGCACCGTATACAACAGCACTTCCGACACGGAAAAGGCAAACACTCCGGCGAGCCTGCCGGTCACATTTACCCACACCGGATAAACGTGCATACTGTACCACTGGGCAAATGTCCGGGATATCCTGGAAGTATACATAAGAATAAAACCGGCGGCAAACAGGATGCTGCCCATGATGCTCTTTCTTCGGTTAGTCAGCTTTGGAAATTTTTTCTTCATTATAATATGTACTCCATCAGATCTGTCATGTCAGATCTGGCACACTTCATTTGCAGTCTGCATAGTTTTATGATAACATCTAATCGTATGGGGGTCAAAAGGTAATTTCCCCCATGACAACTGGAGGCGATTGATTTGAAAGATTTACGGAAAACCATAGAATCCCTGATTTTAACTGACGATGATTATGCCGCGCAGATGGACGCCCATGTCCTTCCCCTGCTGGATGACCGGCAGGAAGAATTGTGGCTTCTCCGGGAAGATAACCCACAGCAAAAGCTTTATTGCGGTAAATTCACCGCACCCTGCGGCAGTGAACATGTCCGGGGCGTCGTCATTATCTCTCACGGATATACAGAAAATGCAGACAAATATAAGGAAGTCATCTATTACTTCCTGAACATGAGCTATCACGTCTACATCCCTGACCACTGCGGGCACGGACGGAGCTACCGGCTGGCCGAGGATTTATATCTGGTCCATATCGACAGCTACAAACGGTACGTGGAAGACCTCTTAAGTGTGGCTCACCGGGCAAGATCGGATTACGGGGATCTGCCCCTGTACCTGTACGGACACTCCATGGGCGGCGGAATCGCTGCTGCCACTGCTGCCGCAGAACCTGATCTGTTTGAACGAGTGATTCTTTCCTCTCCCATGATCCAGCCGGACACCCGCCCCCTGCCGTGGGGGCTTGCAGGATTTCTCGCAAAGGCCGCATGCCTTTTCGGGCAGTCCGCGCGCCATCTCCCGGGCGGGCATCCTTTTGACGGCACGGAGACCTTTGAACAGAGCAGTGCCGCATCGAAGGCGCGCTTTGACTACCAGCAGCAGATTCGGAAAGCGGAGCCGCTTTTCCAGAATACCTGCGGTACCTACCGCTGGACGAGAAGTGCCGCTAAGCTGCACCATCATCTGATGCGTACCGCCTGGAAGCAGATCCGGGTCCCCTTGCTTTTATTCCAGGCAGAAGACGATGGGCTTGTATCCGCCAAGGCACAGTACCAGTTTATCCAAAAGGTCAGCCGCCGGTACGAAGCTCCCACATGGCTCATCAAAGTGCCGGGCAGCAGACATGAGATCTACAATGCCGAATATGAGACACTGGTCAAATACTGGACAAAAATTTTTCGTTTTCTCGGGTAGCTGCCGGCACACAGCTTTGATATTGGGCTTTGACGGCAGTTATAATTTCAAAAGAAAAATATTGACAAATACATTTTTTCGCGTTAAGATATGCTTAGTCTTTCGCACTTTAAACCGTTAAAGTCTTATTGTGCGGCTATGGAGGAATTTTATTATGATCATTGTATTAAAACCGCGTACAAAACAACAGGAAATTGACCACGTTGTCAATCTGATCAAAAGCAAGGGGTTAGACACCCATATCGTAGAAGGCTCCGAGATGACCATTATCGGCTGTATCGGAGACACCACCCGGATTGATTCCAAGTTGTTCGAAGTCAATCCCTTCGTTGACAAAGTTATGCATGTGCAGGAGCCGTATAAGCTGGCGAACCGCGCATTCCACCCGGAGGAATCCATCGTGGATGTGTCCGGCGTTAAAGTCGGCGGTGGCAGTCTTGCCATGATCGCCGGCCCCTGTTCCGTGGAATCTACCGAGCAGGTGTTAGAAATCGCCCTCGCCGCCAAAGCATCCGGAGCCAACCTGCTGCGGGGCGGCGCATTTAAACCCAGAACCAGCCCTTACTCTTTCCAGGGGCTGGGCTTAGAAGGGCTTGACATCTTATGCGAAGTAAAAAAAGAAACCGGACTGCCTATCGTGACAGAGCTGATGTCTCCGGAGCATTTAGAGCTTTTTAATGAGAAAGTAGATTTGATCCAGATCGGCGCACGCAATATGCAGAATTTTGACCTGTTAAAGCAACTCGGGCAGCTTGACCGCCCGATTCTCCTAAAGCGGGGGCTTAATGCCACCTACGAGGAGTGGATCATGTCCGCAGAATACATTATGGCGTCCGGCAATGAGAATGTCATCCTCTGCGAGCGCGGCATCCGCACCTTCGAGAACTACACAAGAAATACGCTGGACCTCCAGAGCATCCCCGTGCTCCGGAAACTGACCCATCTTCCGGTCATCGTAGACCCAAGCCACGCGGGCGGGAAATGGTGGCTGGTGGACGCTATGTCAAGAGCTGCTATCGCCGCAGGAGCGGACGGGCTGATGGTTGAAGTCCACAACAACCCGGAATGTGCGCTGTGCGACGGCGCCCAGTCGCTGAAACCCGAAAAATATGACGAACTTTTCCGGGATGTGGCGCAGATTGCAAAAGTTCTGGGAAAGACCGTTTCGTAAAAGTCTGGAAAAGACGGCACATATATTTTGCGGTCCGAAAGACAGGAGGCACAGATGAAACTGAACGTTGATCTAGGGAAGAACAGCTATCCCATTTATATTGAAAATAATTTGTTAGAAAGGGCAGGGGAACTTATCCCGCAGGCATTTTCCGGCAGGCGCATCATGATCATCTCTGATGATAATGTATACCCCCTGTACAAAGATACACTGGAGGGAGCTTTACGCGGCGCTTATGAATGTCATCACCTTGTACTTCCCCACGGTGAGGCGACGAAAAGCTTTCAGAGCCTTCCGGGCATCTACACCGCTATGCTCGAGGCAAAGATATCCCGCAGCGATGCGGTAATCGCGCTGGGCGGCGGCGTGATCGGGGATCTGGCAGGATTTGCCGCTGCAAGTTTCCTGCGGGGCGTAAAGTTCATCCAGATACCCACCTCCCTTCTGGCGCAGGTGGATTCTTCGGTAGGCGGCAAAGTAGCCGTTGACCTCCCGGAGGGAAAGAATCTTGTAGGCGCATTTTATCAGCCGTCTCTGGTCCTTATCGACCCGTCGGCGCTTGATACCTTGCCGACGCGGTTTATCAACGACGGCATGGGGGAAGTCATCAAGTACGGCTGCATCAAGGATGAAAGCCTGTTTCAGACATTAGAGTCTTACGGCTCATTTGCCGCGTTAAAGGAGCATTTGCCCGAGATTATTGGGCGCTGCGTGGATATCAAGAGAATCGTCGTGGAGCATGACCAGTTCGACACCGGGGAGCGGATGCTCCTCAACTTCGGGCATACGCTGGGCCACACGATTGAGCAGTATTATCAGTATGGGCGGGAAAGCCACGGGGAGGCCGTCTCTATCGGCATGTACCAGCTCACGCTCCTGGCAGAACAGAAAGGGCTTACCGAAAAAGGAACGGCAACGCGTATTTTAAATATACTTAACGCCTACGGACTCCCTTCTGCGTGCGGTCTTCCTGTGGACGCTCTCACCGGAGCCATAAAGCTTGACAAGAAGAATCTCGAAAACCGTCTGAATATCGTGCTTTTGCACGGCATCGGAGACAGCTATGTGCATCCCGCATCTATTGACTTTTTTGAGAAATATCATGACCGGAGGATATAACATATGAAACTTGAAGGAAAAATCGCAATCGTCACCGGAGCCGGAAAGGGAATCGGACGTGACACCGCATTAACATTAGCCGCAGAAGGCGCGACCGTTGTCGCTGTCGCAAGGACTAAAGCCAACCTTGACGAGACGGTTGCCAGAATAGAAGAAAATGGCGGAAAGGCTGCCTCCCTCTCTCGGGACCTTACGGACAGCGCTCAGGTGCAGTCAATGGTCGACGCAGTGCTCACGCAGTTCGGGCGCATCGACATCCTCGTGAATAATGCCGGCGGCTACCCTTCCGAAATCTATGACAGCGTGGGGAAACAGGCAATCAAAATCTGGGAGTGGACGGAGGAACAGTGGGACCAGATCATCAAGACGAACCTGAAAATCCCGTTTCTGTGCATTAACAAAGTCGTTCCCGTGATGATAAAGCAAAAAAGCGGCGATATCGTAAGCGTCTCCTCCCGCATGGGGCGGATCGCCTCCCAGATGGGCGGCTACGCTGTGGCAAAAGCGGGAATCGTGACCATGACCAAGACGACCGCTATCCAGACGAAGGAATTCGGCATTAAAGTCAACGCCGTAGCGCCAGGCATCGTCGATACCCCAGGGCAGCGGGTGTATAACCATAACGTGGGGCAGGACGATGCGATTATGGGAAGTTCAGACGCGGTGGCGAAAGGAATCTTGTATCTGCTGGCGGATTCACCTAAGGAGATGACGGGGCAGGTGCTTGATATGTTTACGACGGTTTAAGAAGAATCTCCTGACAGGCAAAAGATAGCTGCGGGACATACCGACAGCAGAGGGCGGCATCTTCGGTAAGATATACCGTAAATACCGCCCCTTTTCCATTATTCCTTGCTGCCTTCTACAAATTCCCGCATTCCCTGTAAAATCAGCCAAACCGAGGTTGCTCCTGCATCCTGGTAACCGATGGCTCTCTCCATCAGTGATTTTGCACGGCCGAATTTCGCCTGGTACTTTTTCGTATCCTCGACGCCCTGTGCCGCTGCCGCTTCTGCCGCCTTAAGCATTTCCAAAAGACTTATGCCGCTGCCTTGCTCCATCGCCTCTACCGCCGGAGCTAATGCATCCACCATGGTCTTATCCCCGGGTTCTGCTTTTCCCCGCGCTTTGATCGCCTCAAGGCTCTTTTTCTCCATTTCGGATACATCCTCGGCAGTCAATACACTTTTCGGTTCCATCCCTTTGGCGCCGGCAAGATACAGGCTTCCAAAGATCACCCCGGACGCTCCGCCCATAGACAAAAGCATGGCTTTTCCTGCTGCTTCGAAGAGAGCGTACACATTTTCTTCCGCTTTCATCTCAAGAAGCTTTCTCTTCACTTTCTGCATACCGCCCGCCATTCCGATTCCATGGTCTCCATCTCCGATGGCACTGTCTATCTCTGTCAGGTAAGGCTTCTTCGCAATAATCTTATCTGCGATATAGATAAGCATGTTTCTTACATCCGCCGCGTTAAGCTCTGTAAGGACGCCTTCCTTGCTCCGTGTAATCTTTGCTGATTTAGTATCCTTTTCGTCAAACTCAGGCTCTTCATCTGCCGGCATATCTTCTTCCTGTTCTGAAAGCCCTGCCCCGGTCAGTTCGCCTTTGGCGTAAAAGGGACAATAGCAGGGCATGTCATAGTACTCTTTAAGTTCTTCATCCAGCTTAAACAGAGTGATGGAAAATCCGCCCATCTCCTGGCTTGTACAAAAGCTGTTGAGATCTGTATCATGCACCTTGATCCCGTCTTTGTCCAGAAGCTTCTTCACCTTACGGTAAGCAATAGCAAGCTCCGTGATCGTTGTAGAGCCAAGCCCGTTTACAAGCACACATACCTCATCGCCCGCTGTCAGATCCGCATCCTCCATAATCTGCGCATACATTTTTTCTACAAGCACATCCGCATCCTGCCAGGCTGTGCGAAGCACTCCTCTTTCTCCATGAAGCCCCATGCCATATTCAATCTCACCGTCGGGAAGCTCAAAAATTGGTTTATCTATCCCCGGCAGCTGTGCCGGCGCTGTTGCAACTCCAATCGTTTTCGTGTTATTCCTCGCCTTTTCTGTAACCCTTGTTACTTCCTCGAGAGACAATCCGGCATCACACGCCGCTCCGGCAATCTTGACTACAAACACATCTCCCGCAATCCCCCTGCGGTCCTCTATCCGCTCCTTAGGTGCAGAGACCACATCATCCCACACACGGACATGGGTTGTGGCAATTCCGTCTTCATTCAGGAATTCCTCTCCCATATCAAAGTTCAGATTATCTCCTGCATAACAGCCGTATACGAAGATCACACCTCTGCCCTGGTCAACAGCCTTAGCCGTCTCGTAGACGGTATTCGGGTCAGGAGATGCGAAGATATTGCCGCAGGCAGCCGCATCGGCAAGCCCTTTTCCGACAAATCCTGAAAACATCGGCTCATGCCCGCTCCCGCCGCCGATGACAAGCGCCACCTTGTCTTTTCTTCTCTGCTTTAAGATAACGCCGTTTACCTTCGGATGCTTTTCATAATATCTTCCGTAAGCACTGATGTATCCCTCCATCATCTCCGACACAACATTATCTGGTGAATTAATAATTTTTCTCATTTTCTTGTCCCCATCTCAAAATACACGGCTACAATTCACAGATTCCATCTGCCATCGCTTCCAGGATGAAACAACAGGATGTTGCCCCTGCATCCAGAACACCTTTGGAGCGCTCTCCTAACCTGCTGGAACGTCCGAATTTTGCAACCATATCTTTTGTGGAATCCCTGCCTGCCCTGGCCGCTTTTTTCATCTCTTCCAGTGCAGATACAACATCTTTTCCATCATCCTTGGCTTGCTGCAGAGCAGATACCGCAGGTGCTAAAGTATCTACCAGTGTTTTGTCGCCTGCTTTAGCTTCCACGATTTCATATAATCCAGAAAGGCCGGCCTCCAGCATGTCTTTTAGCTCCCCGGTCCCGATCTCTTCCAAATCTTCTCCGGCATCAGCCATATCCATAAAGATTGTCCCGTAAATCGGGCCCATGGAACCTCCGATTTCATTTAGAAGGATCATCCCAAGCTCGCTGAGCCCTTCCGTAAAGCTGATATCCTTATCCTTAAATCTTTTCTCAAACACCGTAAAGCCTTTATTCATATTCATGCCGTGATCACCGTCACCAATAAGGCCGTCCACTTCCCCGAGATAGTCCTTATTCTCCTGAATACTCTTGACCATCTTTAATAGTACGGATTTCCCGTCTTTATTTTTAAACTTATCCATATTCCGGCCTCCTATAGCTGTTTTAAACCCATACAGTTTGTCGGCATATCGATCAGCTCCTTCAGCTCGTCGTCCACTTTCATCACAGTAAGTGTCGCCCCCATCATATCCAGAGAGGTAAAATAGTCGCCCACATAAGCCCTATATGTCTTTATTCCTTTTTCAGCTAAAATACGGTCAATCTCGTCATAGAGCACATACAGCTCCATAACCGGCGTCGCTCCAAGACCTGAGACAAGTACAACGACCTCGTCACCTGCTGTAAACGGATAATCGGATACAACAATATCTGTCATTCGTTTTGCCATCTCTGCTGCCGTCTCTAACGGGCATACCTCTATTCCCGGCTCGCCATGATGTCCGATCCCCACTTCCATCATCCCGTCCTGAATCTCAAAGTTGGGATGCCCTACTGCCGGAAGTGTACAGGGAGTAAGGCCTATACCTACACTTCTTGTGTTATCAATAGCTTTTTGCGCCGCTGCAATGACCTCATCCAGATCTCCGCCTTTTGCCGCCTTTGCAGCGCCGACTTTCCACATCAACACCTCTCCCGCAACACCTCTGCGCTTTTCACGCTGTTCCTTTGGCGCGGAAGCTGCATCATCATTCGCAACCACAGTTTTCACCGTGATTCCTGCCTTTTTGGCCATCTTGACTGCCATCTTAACATTCATGTTGTCGCCTGAGTAATTTCCATACAAGCAGGCCACACCTTTTCCTCTGTCTGCTGCCTTAAACGCATCCAGAAAGGCTGCCGCAGTAGGAGAGGAGCATATCTCCCCTACCGCTGCAGCATCACACATATTTTTTCCTACATATCCGATAAATGCCGGTTTGTGCCCGGAACCTCCTCCGGTCACAACCCCAACCTTACCTTCCGGAATATCTCTCGCTCTTACCACTCTTGGATTATCCGTAGCTTCTGCAATATCTGCATGTACCTTCAGAAATCCTTTCAGCATCTCATCTACAATATCATCCGGATTGTTCAATATTCTCTGCATAAGCTCTCTCTCCTGTAATCTATACGGTCGCCGGTACTTCCGGATTATTATTTGCAAAATTCTGCAAAATTACCAACGGCTGGTAGCTGCTTGTGTTCGTAATTTTGACACCCTTCTTCGCCGCACTCTCCGATACGAAATACTCATCGCCTGTGATATCCTCGAACCGTACCAGTTCAGGAGCCTCACACTCAAATACGCCAAAGCTTCCATGGCCTTGTACGACTATTGCGCAGTAGCATGCCTGGTCGGCAAGCACATAGGTTTCTCCAGGCATAACGGTAACCTCTTTTGCCGCAACCCAGTCATTCGCATATGCAACCCATCTTTCCACTGCTTCGGCAGACTCACATTTTACCTTCGGCTCCCTGAAATACTTTTCTTTATGTTGTAACCCGCGTCTGCATCATCCGGCCCGACGAAACTGATATACTGCTTATAATCTGTCTGCGGATCAAACTCTTCAATGTCAGAGTCAAAAGCGATCATCGGAATCCCCTGTGCTTCACACATCTCAGCACATTTTGTTCCTGATGCATAATATGGATCGATCAAGATACCGTCAATACCTGCAGCCATTGCGTCTTCCACATTCTTGCTCATCGTATCGGCATTATTATCTGCACTGTATACGTCAACTGTACATCCCAGCTCTTTTGCACACTGCTCAGTAAATTCCACACAGTTTTCAAAATACTCGTGATTCATCGTTGGTACAAGAATCGCAAATTTGTATCCGCCGCCTGCAGAATCGTCTTCTGCCGGCTCACTGCTATCCTCTGTTTTCTCCTCGTCGCCTGTGGACTCGCCGCCACCTGATGAGCTGCAGCCAACTGCTAATGACACTACCATTGCAGCACACAAAAGTATGCTTAAAATTTTTCTTCTCATAATTTCTTCTCCTTTTTAAACTTTTGTAAAGTTAAATTGTTTTATTACAAATAAGTATTAGGCCTAACTTATTTATTAACACTATTTGAGTATATTGGCGTGTCCCCGCCCCCCTTTTTCCTATTTACAGCGGTCAGCAAACTAAACCTCTTACATCATCGGAAACCCTCTGAAATTTAATATGCTCTTCATCATTCCCCATTATTCATGTTAAATTTTGTACGACGGCAAACCGATTTTATCTTATAAATATATCCTTTAAAATATCCGATTCTTTAACTTGTATTTATTATATACCCTTTTTCATGCTTACGTCAACATGTTTTTTCATATTTGCTAATTATATTACCATATATGGAAATATTGATTTTTAAATTCAAATTTGATATATTATTGTTAATGTAACCTGTTGTGCTATTTTATTTTTCTAATACTTGAAATGTCTAAAAGGCGCAAA
>CANAPP010000060.1 GCA_947363565.1 uncultured Lachnospiraceae bacterium
AAGTTACAAAGAAAGTGACAAAAAAGCGTGTCAAGAAAAACGTTGAACGCGGACAAGCACACATCCAGTCATCTTTTAATAACACAATCGTTACCTTAACAGATGCACAGGGCAACGCTCTTTCATGGGCAAGTGCAGGCGGTCTTGGTTTTAGAGGTTCAAGGAAATCTACCCCCTATGCAGCTCAGATGGCGGCTGAAACAGCAGCTAAAGCGGCATTGGTGCATGGTTTGAAATCCGTTGACGTATTCGTTAAAGGACCTGGTTCTGGAAGAGAAGCAGCGATCCGTGCCCTTCAGGCATGCGGCATTGATGTGACAAGCATCAGAGACGTAACACCGGTACCGCACAATGGTTGCCGTCCACCGAAGCGCAGAAGAGTCTAGTGAAGATAGGAGGGAGATAAGACATGGCAGTGAATAGAGTTCCGGTTCTCAAAAGATGCAGATCACTTGGTATGGATCCGGTTTATTTGGGAATTGATAAAAAGTCTAACAGACAGTTAAAAAGATCCAGCAGAAAGATGAGTGAGTATGGCCTTCAGCTGCGTGAGAAGCAGAAAGCAAAATTCATCTACGGCGTATTAGAGAAGCCTTTTAGAAATTACTACAAGAAAGCAAAACAGATGAGCGGCATGACAGGTGAGAATCTGATGGTGCTTCTTGAGTCCAGACTGGATAACGTAGTATTCCGTATGGGATTCGCAAGAACAAGACGTGAGGCAAGACAGATTGTTGATCACAAGCATGTACTTGTCAATGGAAAAAAGGTGAATATCCCGTCTTACCTGATCAAAGCAGGGGATACAATTGAGATTAAAGAAAAACACAAAAGCTCACCGAGATACAAAGAGATCGTAGAAGTTACAGGCGGACGTATGGTTCCGGACTGGCTTGAGGTTGATGCAGAGAATCTGAAAGGAACGGTAAAAGAGCTTCCGAACCGCGACGCTATCGACGTTCCGGTTGATGAGATGCTGATTGTCGAGTTGTATTCTAAATAATAACCCGTAACACCACAGGAGGTGGACTTAGTGTTTGATTTTAATAAACCAAATATTGAAATTACAGAGATTTCAGAAGATAAGAAATATGGAAGATTTGTTGTAGAGCCGCTTGAGCGGGGTTATGGTACAACATTAGGTAACTCTCTTAGAAGAATCATGCTTTCGTCTCTGCCCGGCACAGCGATCAGCCAGGTAAAGATTGATGGTGTTCTGCATGAGTTCAGTTCCATTCCCGGGGTGAAAGAAGATGTCACTGAGATTGTCATGAATTTGAAATCACTGGCGATTAAAAACACATCTGAGACGGATGAACCGAAGACAGCTTATATCGAGTTCGAGGGCGAGGGTGTTGTAACAGCCGCAGATATCCAGGTCGATCCGGATATCGAGATCATGAATCCTGAGACAGTCATTGCGACATTGAACGGCGGGGCAGACAGTAAGCTTTACATGGAAATTACCATTACTAATGGCAGGGGCTATGTGAGTGCTGATAAGAATAAGAACGATGATTTACCGATTGCTGTCATTCCGATTGATTCAATCTATACACCGATTGAGCGGGTCAATCTTACTGTTGAGAATACACGTGTAGGGCAGATTACGGACTTTGATAAACTGACACTGGATGTTTATACGAATGGGACACTGCTTCCGGACGAGGCGATCAGTCTGGCAGCGAAAGTGCTGAGCGAGCACTTGAAGCTTTTCATCGATCTTTCAGAAGTGGCACAGGCAGCGGAAGTTATGATCGAGAGAGAAGATGACGAGAAAGAGAAAGTTCTTGAGATGAGTATCGACGAGTTAGAGTTGTCTGTACGTTCCTACAACTGTCTCAAGAGAGCGGGTATTAACACTGTTGAAGAGTTGACGAACAGGACACCGGAAGACATGATGAAGGTGCGGAATCTTGGACGGAAGTCTTTGGAGGAAGTGCTTGCAAAGTTAGATGAGTTGGGTCTGAGCCTTAGCAAAGGCGAGGAATAGTATACTTGGCAGATTTTTGGCTTAGACTGTTTAAACTGTAAGGAAAATAATTTCTGCCAGTAAGACCGATGAGCATGGCGGAGCATCCGGCGTTTGTGCCTTACGGCGGAGCCGGATGTAGATAATGGAGGATTAGAAAGATGGCAAAGTATAGAAAACTCGGCAGAACATCAAGCCAGAGAAAAGCATTATTAAGAAATCAGGTAACCGCATTACTTAACAATGGAAAGATTGTTACGACAGAGGCTAAAGCGAAGGAAATCCGCAAAATCGCAGAAGGGCTTATCGCTATGGCGGTCAGGGAAAGAGATAACTTCGAGGAAGTGACGGTAAAGGCTAAGGTTGCCCGCAAGGACAAGGACGGCAAGAGAGTAAAAGAAGTCGTAGACGGCAAGAAAGTTACGGTATACGATGAAGTTGACAAGACGATCAAAAAAGATAAGCCAAGCAGACTTCACGCACGCCGCCAGATGCTCAAGGTTCTCTATCCGGTTAAAGAAGTTCCGGCAGCACAGGCAGGAAGAAAGAAAAATACAAAGCAGGTAGACCTTGTTGCAAAGCTGTTTGACGAGGTTGCACCGAAGTACGAGAACCGCCACGGCGGTTACACGAGAATCATCAAGATTGGCCAGCGTAAAGGTGATGCTGCCATGATGGTTCAGATTGAACTTGTATAATATGGTTTGATATGTGCGGATGCACTCTGAGAGATCAGGGTGCATTTTTTGTGCGCCAAATTATAGATAGGATTTCAATTTACAAGCATTTTCCTGTTGCATTATATGAAAACTTATTGTACAATTATACTATTCAAATAGTACAATAATATAATGATACAAAATTGAAAAGGAAATCATATGAACGCACTGATTGAGATTAAGGATATGTACAAGATATATCATCCAGGGGAGAATGAGGTCTATGCACTGGACGGAGTAAGCCTTACCGTAGAGGAGGGCGAGTTTGCGGCAGTCATCGGTCATTCCGGCTCGGGAAAGTCTACGCTTATGAATATGATCGGATGCCTGGATACGCCGACAGAAGGGATTTACCGTTTGAATGGCAGAGATGTATCGGAGCTTTCGGATAATGAGCTTTCGGATATCCGGAATAAGGAGATCGGCTTTATCTTTCAGGGCTTTAACCTGATCGCCAATCTGGACGCACTGGCCAATGTAGAGCTTCCGCTGATCTACCGTGGGATTGATAAATGGACAAGGCGTCAGCTTGCCGTATCTTCCCTTGAGATGGTCGGGCTTGGCAAGAGGCTCCACCATAAGCCTGCGCAGATGTCCGGGGGACAGCAGCAGCGGGTTGCCGTCGCGAGAGCCATCGCTGCCCGCCCGCCGGTGATTCTGGCGGATGAGCCGACAGGGAATCTGGATTCTTATGCGACAGAGGAGATCCTGGATATTTTAAAGGAGCTTCACCGGGCGGGGAGGACGGTTATCGTTATTACCCATGATCCTGAGATTGCAGCGCAGGCCGGTCGGGTGATAAGGATAAAGGACGGAAAGATTATCGAAGATTATCAGAATGAAAGCCGGAAAGAAAGCGAAAAGCCAGGAGAAAAGAAAAAATCAGGAGATGGCCAAAAGAAAGGCGAAAATAGCGTACAGGAGGACGGAGATGATTAATACAGACGGGAAAAGATGCAGGCAAAAGAGGAGACGGAAAGAAGCAGCTTACGAAGCCGAGATTACAGAAAGGTCCGACAGAAAGAGGCGAGGCAGAAAAAAGAAACTCCCAGGCTGGGTGATCCTCCCGATCATAGCAGGGATAGTGCTCATCTGCTTTTGCATCATGAAAGTTACGGGAGGCAATACCAAGGGTGTGCAGTTAAATGTCGTAGAAGCGCGCAGGGAGGACATCAGGGAAGTTTACAATACTTCCGGCACAGTAGTGAGCGGGAAGAGCAAGATCTTCTATTCGCCGGTGAATGCGCCGGTGAAGAAGAATCGGGCGAAAGTCGGCGAATCGGTGAAAAAGGGCGATAAACTGATCATCTTCGATACGGCGAACTTAGACCGGGATAACAAAAACTCAAGGCTCAATACACTGTCAGCCCAATATACTAACCAGGATGCGAGAGAGCAGAGCGGACGCACAAAAGAAAGTATGGCAAGAGCGAAAAAGCAGGAGAACGCCATGATCTCAGAACTAAAGTCCCAGATTAAGAAGAAAAAGTCTGAGATACAAAAACTGGAAAAACAGGTGAAGAAGTCTGCCGGGGACAGTGCGAAAGCAGCCGCAGAGATTGCCGGGATCCAAAAGAAGATGGCGGATAACCTGGACAGCCAGAGTATTTTTAAGGCGAAGAAAGAAAATGCCGAGCGCAAGCTGTCTAATCTTAACAATCTGGAACAGGACAGTGAGCTGGCGAAAACAGAGCTTGCAGAGGAGGCGGAAGAGGCCACTGATGAGATCAGCAGGCTGGAGAGGGAGTACCGTGCATATGAGCAGGAGTTAAAAAAGCTTGGCGGGGAGGGGAGCGGAGGAGACATTTCCGAAAGCCAGGTAGCGGTTCAGTCACTGGCTCAGGCTAAGCAGGAGCTTGAGACGTTAAGCTCCAGTCTGACACAGGCGGAAAACAGCAGACAGACTGGTGCGGAGACAGGGCTTACCTCCGCTCAGCTTGGCAGCATGAAGGTATCCGAGGATATCGCCCGGCTTGCAGAGCTTACGGCAAAAGAGCTGCTTGAGAAAGGCAGGGAAGGGATCAAGGCGGAATTTGACGGCATTATCGCGGATGTGAAGGTGGCGGAAGGGAGCGATGCGGTGCAGGGCGGCGAGCTGTTTACACTGGTCAGCAACCGCAAGGTAAGCGTGGAGGTTGAAGCGGCGGCAGGTGATTTTGAATACCTGGAGACTGGGGAGAAAGCCGTGATAACCATCGGGCGGCACACCTACAAAGGAACCCTTGAATCAGTCAATAAGATAGCACTGCCCAATGAGAAGGGCAATCCGGTCATCGGTGCAAAGCTTAGGATCGACAACCCGGACGACGATATCTGCATCGGCGTCAGCGCGAAGGTGAATATAACGGTAGCAGAAAAAAAGGATGTCCTTTGCCTTCCTAATGAAGTGATCAACACAGCGGCGGACGGAGATTTTGTCTATGTGATCAAAAACGGCACACTGCTTAAGCAGAAGGTGGAGACAGGCGTCGCATCAGCAAGCATGTCAGAGATTGTGTCCGGGATCAAGGAAGGAGATCAGGTCGTGTCCGATATGTCAGCCACCCTTAAAGAGGGCATGAAAGCAACAGCAGTAAAGGATGGGGATACGGCAGATAAAGGCGGCAAGCGGGCAGACGGGGAGTAGGCATATGGGACAATTTGGCGAATACATAAAGATGGCACTGTATAATATCAAAGAGAATAAAGGGCGTTCGTTCCTTACCATGCTTGGCATCATCATCGGCATTTCTTCGGTGATCACGATCGTGTCCATCGGAAATGGGCTGAAAGCGGATGTCATGTCCAGCACAGAGGTGAAAAGTGTGACGGTGGTACCGAACCCGGAGGAAACCAGCCAGACAGCTCTGATCACATGGGAAGACCTTATGGCGGTGAAGACATCGCTTGGCGCCCGGTCGAAGGGTGTAGTATCAAACAGTATGGCGCAGGGAAGTGTAGAGACGAGAAAGGGAAGCTTTGATGCGTATGTGATGCTGACAACGCCGGATGCCGAGGCGGATTCGACGCAGCTAGGATTGATGTACGGTTCTTATTTTTCTGAGGACGATGTGGCGAATGGGACAGCAGTGTGTGTCCTTGACAAAGCCAGCGCTTTGTACCTGTTCGGAACGGCAGATGTGGTGGGGATAGATGTTGACTTAATGATCGAGGACGCGATCGTGACGCTGACGGTCAAAGGCGTGCGCGACGGTGACCCGGAAGTCATGGCGGCTAACGAAGAGGTGATGAAAATGTTCGGCATGACCATGCCGGTCTATTTTGAACTGCCGTATACCGTGGTGGAAAGTTGGGGAGAGAGGGTGGAGAACTTTCAGTCGCTCAGCATATTCCTGGCGGATAATGAGGATGAAAATGCAGCGGCGAAGACGGCGGTCCAGGTGCTGGGGAGCCGGCACAAAAACGAGGGAGAGAACCTGTTCATGAAACAGCAGTCTATGGATATGGCCAACGCCATGGGCGGGATTCTGGACACCGTGACCGCGTTCATAGTATTTGTGGCAGGAATATCCCTTTTGGTGGGCGGTATCGGCGTGATGAACATCATGCTGGTATCCGTCACAGAACGTACGAGGGAGATTGGTATCCGCAAGGCGCTTGGTGCGAAGACATCTTCGATCATCGTTCAGTTCTTGTGTGAGTCTGCCATTATCTCAGGGATAGGCGGAATCATCGGCATACTGATCGGGGCGACAGTTTCAGGGACAGTATCGGTGCTTAAGATCGGAGGGCTGTGTGCGAAGCTGTCGCCCAGTGCGGTAATCATCACCACATGCATATCCTGCGGTGTGGGCATCGTATTTGGCATCTATCCGGCCAGGAAAGCGGCGAAGATGAGTCCGATCGATGCATTAAAACAGTTGTAAGTTCAAAGGGAGGAAGTAAGATGTTTAAACCGACAAGATTATTAAAAGTTGTAGCTGTTCTTTTTATTATCAGCGGAGTGCTGGGGATATTCGGGACGGCGGTAAGCTATATCATGCTGCCGAAGATGCGAAAGATACCAGGGATAGATATGAGCACGATCGAGGCGGCGCTGACCCCTCTTAATCTGGCTATGTCCGCGGTCAGTTGTATCTGTGCTGTCATGGCAGGGGTTTTCGGATTCAGCGGCCGGTCAAAAAAGAGCGCGGTCATCTGCGCGGGAATCTATATGGTGCTTCTTTTCATCTCCGTAGTGCAGATGGTGATGGATGGGACATTTACCATGTTTGTCGCGGTGGACTTTATTTTACCGGTACTTTACTGGTGGGGCTTGTATCAGTCAGAATAAGGCCAGAGTGCAGAGGCCATAACTATTTAGTTATATGTATTATTAATTATTTTGTATTTGCGGAAGGCATGTTTCTGCTCTAAACTTAAGGTAGACATAGAATAATCAATTCTTTGGCACTGAGGATGCGGAGGGAAACGAATATGTACGAATGGGAAAAACTCCTGGAAAAAGAGATATTAAACGGAGAGGAAAAACGGGCGTTATGCCGCGAGCTTTTGACGGAGGAACCGGATATGGAGCGCATGATCCTGAGGTTTTTTACGGAGGGGGACTTAAAGGAGATTGCGTCCCGCAGGATTGGCCGGGGTCAGGTGGGCGGAAAGGCCTGCGGGCTTTTGCTTTCCCGGAAGCTTATCGAGGTACGTATGCCCGGATATCTGGAATACTTAGAGCCGCATCATTCCTTTTTTATCGGTGCGGATACTTTTGAGGAATACTTAGAGATCAACGGCTGCGGTATGCTTCAGGAGCTTTGTCAGGGTGAAGAGAGAGGACAGATATTAGAAAAATATGAGGAGAGGCTCCTGGCGGGAGATTTTTCCGAAGCGGTGCGGTTACAGATTGGGGAAGTCTTGCGCCACTACGATGAAGAGCCGCTGATCATCCGCTCCAGCAGCATTATGGAGGACGGGTTCGGCCATGCATTTTCCGGGAAATATGAGTCGGTGTTCTGCAGCAACCAGGGGACATTCTCGGAGCGGCTTGACGAGATGCTTATGGCAGTGCGCCGGGTCTACGCAAGTGTATACCGGAAAGAGGCGCTGGAGTATCGGAAAAGGCATGACCTTCTGGAGAGCCGGGAGAAGATGGGGATCTTGATCCAGCGGGCAGCGGGACAGCGTATCGGAGATCTGTATTTCCCCATTGCCGCAGGGATGGGGTGTTCTTATAATCCTTACAAATGGGCAGAGAATCTTAACCCCGAGGCGGGCATGATCCGCATGGTGGCAGGCTTTGGGACGAGGGCGGTAGAGCGCACACCGGGAGATTACCCGAGACTGGTGAGCCTTGATCATGCGCGGGCAAACATCCGTACGACAGTGGCAGACCGTCACAAATTCTCCCAGCGGAAGGTGGATGTTATCGACCTTAAGGAGAAAAAATTAGTGACACTGGCGATCGATACGCTTTTTGACAAAGTTCCGAAGCTGTACCAGAAGCTGGTGTTAAGTCGTGATACAGACGCGGAGAGGCGTCTTGCGGAAAGACGCATATACCGGAAGATATATTTTGCGGATTGTCAAGGACTGGTGGATGATGATGATTTTGTCGACATGATCCGGAGCATGGAGAAGGTGCTGGAAAAGACATACCGCCGCCCGGTCGATCTTGAATTTGCAGTGACCATGGCAGAGGACGGCGGCTGGAGAGTGAACCTTTTGCAGTGCCGGCCCATGAAGATGACAGCCGAGGGCATTATACATATCCCGGAGGGTATCGACCATGAGATCCTGTTCGATATCCGGAGGACGTCGATCAGTTATTCCAGGGAGATTTCGCTGGATTATATTGTGTGGGTTGATCCGCAGAAATATTATGAATACGAATATAATAAGAAGCCCAAGGTAGCGACTTTGCTTGGGCGTATTAATGCTGCATTCGAGGGGAAGAAGCGCAATGTCATCCTGCTCGTGCCGGGAAGGATCGGGACATCGTCCCCAGAGCTTGGAGTGCCGGTGCTTTACTGCGATATCCACCAGTTCTGCGCAGTCTGCGAGGTGGCCTACAGCAAGGTCGGCTATAATCCGGAACTGTCCTACGGCAGCCATATGTTCCAGGATCTGGTGGAGGCGGATATTTATTACGGGGCGATCAATGAGAACAGTAAGACGAGGATCTTTGCGCCCGGGCTTTTGCAGAGATGCAACAATGTGTTTGATGAGTTCCTGGAAAATGAGAAGGAGGAGCTTAAAGAGATCGTAAAACTTTATGACGTCACGGACCGGAAGGCAGTACTTATGCTGGATGCGAAGGTGGGGAGAGCGGTGTGTCAGGTCTGTGATTAAGGAGAGGGAGCCTAGTTTAACGCATATATCCGGCTTTGGCCGGAGATATGCGTTTCGCTGAGTGCCGGAAAGATAAGACTGATTGCGCGGATGCAAACAGGAGATGTGAATTGTGTACAATTTAGGAGCGTGCATATTGTTGACAATTGACAATTTACAGCCAAAGAAAATAGATTTACAATAAGATAAATAAACCGATCAAAGGAGAGATAAGATGATGAGAGCGTATGAAAGATTTCTTAAGTATGTGCCGGTGTGGACGACCAGTGACGAGACGAGCGAGACGGTTCCCTCGGCGGAAAGGGAGCTTGACCTGGCGCGGATGCTGGCGGAGGAGATGACAGAACTTGGCATCACGGATGCGCGGGTAGATGACAAGGGCTATGTGTACGGGTACATTCCGGCCACGCCGGGGTGTGAAGACAAGGCCTCTCTCGGGCTGATCGCACATATGGACACGGCGCCAGATGCGTCAGGGAAGAATATCAGGCCGCGGCTGATCGAAGATTATGACGGGGAGGACGTTCAGCTCGGGGATGGCGATAAGGTTTTGCGCGCAGCGGATTTCCCACATCTTAAGGGGCTTAAGGGGAGAACGCTTATCGTGACGGACGGAGAGACGCTTCTCGGTGCAGACGACAAGGCGGGCATTGCGGAGATTTTGACGGTTGCGGAGGAGCTTCTTAATGGCGATATGCCTCACGGGAAGATCTGCATCGGATTTACGCCGGATGAAGAGATTGCCAGAGGGGCAAAGCATTTTGACGTGGAAGGCTTCGGTGCGGATTACGGCTATACGCTGGACGGTAGCGCGGAGGGCGAGATCCAGTATGAGAATTTTAACGCGTCTACAGCGATTTTTACGATTCACGGAGTGAGCGTGCACACAGGGACGGCGAAAGATGTGCTGGTAAATTCCCAGACACTGGCGGCAGAGATCCATCAGATGCTTCCGGAGAGCGAACGGCCGGAGACGACAGAAGGCTATGAGGGATTCTATCACTTGGTGAGTGTGAACGGAACGGTGACGGAGACAAAGATGAAGTATTTTATCCGTGATTTTGACCGCGGGAATTTCCAGAAAAGGGAAGAGCGGCTGCGTCAGATTGCTGCAGAGATGAATGAAAAATACGGCGAGGGCAAGGTGGAGGTGGAGATTACCGAGTCCTACCGGAATATGAGAGAGATGGTGGAGCCGTGCTATCAGCTTGTGGAGTATGCGCTGGCAGCGACCAGGGCAGCCGGAGTGGAGCCTGATGTTGCACCAATCCGCGGAGGCACGGACGGGGCGAGATTAAGCTTTAAGGGACTGCCGTGCCCGAACCTTGGAACCGGCGGCTATGCGTTCCACGGCGTGTATGAGCATATTACCGTTGAGGGCATGGATCTGGCAGTGAAGATTGTGATGGACATTATCCGGCAGTTTGCCGCATAAAAGCCGGAAGAAGATGATCTGCAAAAGCATACAGAAAGCTTCGCAGAAGATGATCTGCAAAGGCAGACAAGAACAGAGATAAAAAGTAATAAAATAATAAGACAAATATCATATAACGAAGATATGGGAGGACACCATCATGGCTGATACAAAAAAGATAAAATGGACGGCGCTTGCGTTCATGGCTTTTTCGACAGTATGGGGATTTGGAAATGTATTAAACGGATTTATCTACTTTAACGGGATTCAGGTTGTGCTGAGCTGGGTGCTGATGTTCGGGCTTTATTTTATCCCGTATGCGCTGATGGTCGGGGAGCTTGGCTCGGCGTTTAAAAACAGCGGCAGCGGCGTGAATTCATGGATCTACGAGACGACGACGCCAAAACTGGCGTACTATGCGGGCTGGACGTACTGGGCATGTCACATTACCTACATTGCCAGCAAAGGAAGCGGCAGCCTGAAGGCGCTTAGCTGGGCAGTGTTCCGCAATGCGGAAACGTATGACACATTCCCGACGATCGCGGTGCAATTGGCGACTCTGGCGGTATTCCTGGTGGGATGCTTTATTGCCAGCAAGGGCTTAAATCCGCTGAAAAAGCTGCTTTCCCTGGCGGGAACAAGTATGTTTGTCATGTCGATCCTTTACATCATCATGATGCTTGCGGCTCCGGCGATCAATCCGGGAGCGGATTATGTCACGATGGACTTAAGCCTTAAGAACCTGATTCCGAATTTTAATGTGGCATACTTTACCTCGCTGTCCATCCTTGTATTCGCGGTAGGCGGCTGCGAGAAGATTTCCCCTTATGTCAATAAGGTGGAGAACCCAAGCAAAGGGTTTCCAAAGGGAATTATTGCTATGGCGGTCATGGTGCTCGTGTGTGCAATCCTTGGCACGGTTGCCATGGGCAAGATGTTTGACCCGGCACTTATCAATGCCAGCGACGAGGCCTTTAATTCCTACGCGGCAAACGGCTCTTACTGGGCGTTCCAGAAATTGGGCGAGTATTACCATGTGGGCGATGTGTTCCTGGTCATCTATGCGTTATGTAACCTCATCGGCCAGTTTGCAATTCTGATCCTAAGTATCGATGCGCCTTTGCGTATGCTCCTGGAAAACGAGAAGACAAAAGAGTTCATCCCGTCCGCTATGCGGAAACAGAATAAGGACGGCGCGTATATCAATGGCATCAAGCTGATCATCGTGCTTGCAGGCGCGATCATTGTCGTACAGACTTTCATGCCGGGTGCGGCGGCAGTGCTCCAGCAGCTTACCAGACTGAATTCCGTATGTATGCCGATGCGTTATCTGTGGGTGTTCGTGGCGTACCTTGCCCTCAGAAAGGCCTATGACCGGATACCGGCGGAGTACCGTTTTGTGAAAAATCAAAAAATTGCTATGTTTTTTGGCGGATGGTGCTTTTTTGTAACGGCCGCATGTTGTATTATGGGTATGTACAGTAAGGAACCTCTTACGCTGGCGTTAAATGTCATCACACCGATCGTGCTGACAGCCCTTGGGCTTATCATGCCGAAACTGGCGCAGCGGGAGAGGGCGAAAAAATAAGAAAGCCGCAGGAGGAGTTGGTTATGGATATGAAGACGATATCGGAGCTTGCCTCATTTATCGGGAGAGCGCCCACGGCGTTCCACGCAGTGGAGGAGATGGGCAGTATGCTAAAGGAGGAAGGCTTTGCGGAGCTTGAGGAGAGGAAAAGATGGGAGCTTGAGCCGGGAAAGGGATATTATATCACCAGGAACCAGTCAAGCATCATCGCCTTTAAGGTAGGAGATGAGCTTTCGGACTATAGCTTTCATGTAACGGCGTCCCACAGTGACTCGCCGGGATTCAAGCTTAAAGAAAATGCAGAGCTTGAGATAAAGAAAAAATATACGGTATTGAATACGGAAGGGTATGGTGGTATGATTTGCTCAACATGGTTTGACCGTCCCCTTTCCGTGGCCGGAAGAGCGATCATAAAGACGGAGGCGGGCCTCATCACGAGGCTTGTGGATCTTGACAGAGACCTTCTGATGATCCCGAGCCTTGCGATCCATATGGACCGTTCGGTCAATGACGGGCGGAAGTTTAATAAGCAGATAGATATGCTGCCGGTATTTTCCGGGGAGGAGAAGGCGCCGGGCGCGGTCAGGAAACTGGTGGCAGAAGAGCTTGATGTGGCGCCGGAGGATATCTACGGGATGGATTTGTTCCTATACAACCGTACGGCACCGGCGGTGTGGGGAAGTGACAATGAGTTCTTCTCCTGCCCGCGGCTTGACGACCTGGAGTGCGCCTTTGCCTCGCTGAAGGGCTTTTTATCTGGTGCCAATGCAAAGAATGTGAATGTATTCGCCTGCTTTGACAATGAGGAAGTCGGCTCCGGCACGAAGCAGGGCGCAGGCTCTACCTTCCTTTTTGATGTGCTCTGGCGGATCAACCGGGCGCTTGGCAAGGACGAGGAGGACTTTTACCGGGCGGTGGCAGGAAGCTTTATGCTAAGCTGTGACAATGCCCATGCGGTGCATCCGAATTATAAGGAGAAGACCGATGCTACCAACTGCGTCTATATGAATGAGGGAATCGTAGTGAAATCCCATGCCGGGCAGAAATATACCAGTGACGCGGTAAGTATCGCTGTGATGAAGGCGATCAGTAAGGAAGCGGACGTCCCGCTGCAGTTTTTTGCCAACCGTTCCGACGAGACGGGCGGCAGCACCCTCGGGAACATCGCGATGTCACAGGTGTCCATGAATGCGGTGGATATCGGGCTTCCCCAGCTCGCCATGCATTCCGCTTACGAGACCTGCGGGGTGAAGGATGCGAAGTATCTGATCCGGGCGGCGAAGGCTTTCTATGACAGCCACATCAGCACAGCAGGAGACGGGTCATTCCAGATAGAGAAATAAGTTAAAGAGAGGGACAGTGTGAAGATGAAAAAGATACTTATGATTGGGACAGGCGGTACGATCGCCTCTAAAGAGACAGAAGACGGACTGACTCCGGGGCTTACGCCGGAGGATATCTTATATTATATTCCGGGTGTGAAAAATATCTGTGACGTGGAGACTATCCAGGTGTGCAATCTGGACAGCACAAATGTAAAGCCAGAACATTGGCAGTTGATGGTAAAGACCATTGAGCAGAATTATTACAGCTATGACGGATTTGTCATTTGTCACGGTACAGACACGTTGGCGTATACTGCCTGTGCACTGTCCTACATGATACAGAATTCCAACAAACCGATTGTCATCACCGGTGCGCAAAAGCCCATCAGCCATGACGTGACGGATGCAAGGACGAACCTTCTTGACAGCTTTATCTATGCGGCCGATAAGCATTCCCAGGGTGTGAACATCGTGTTCGACGGGAAGGTCATCGCAGGGACCAGGGCAAAGAAGGAGATGTCTAAAAGTTACAATGCATTTTCCAGCATTAACTTCCCGTACCACGCGGTCATCAGGGACAGGCGGCTGATCCGGTATATCCCGGAGATGCCATATAAGGAGCGGGTGCATTTTTACTACAACATGAAAGACAGCGTATGCGTGCTGAAGCTGATTCCGGGACTTAAGCCGGACATCCTGTACTATCTTTTTGAAAATTACGACAGCATCGTAGTAGAAAGCTTCGGCGTGGGCGGTATGCCGAAATCATTGACGGATGTGTTCCGCGCGGAGATGAAAAAGTGGGAGCAGGAAGGAAAGCATGTGGTCGTGACGACGCAGGTAGTCAATGAAGGCAGCGATATGATGGTGTATGCGGTCGGCAAGACGATCAAAAAAGAGTTTAATCTGATGGAAGCGTATGACATGACCACGGAGGCAGTCATCACGAAACTGATGTGGCTCATGGGTATGGAGAATCTGAGCAAGGAAGAATTCAGGAATCTTTTCTACCAGCAGATTAATTACGATATATTGTTTGCGGAGTAGCTGGGATGAGCATTTGGAAATATCAGTACTTTGTGGATGTTATTGACCTTAAGAGCTTTACGAAAGCAGGAAAGAAAAATTACGTATCCCAGACGGCTATCAGCCAGCAGATCTCCCAGCTTGAAAAAAGCATCGGCGGAAAGCTCATTAATCGGGGAAATGGAGAAGTTACGCCGACACAGCTTGGGAGACTGGTCTACAAGAGAGCGGCAGAGATGCTGAGGATCGACGAGCAGATGCTAAGAGAGATCGAAGAGATGAAAGACTCTGCCGTTCTCCGCGTAGGCATTGACAGTTCCATCAACAAATCATTTTGGGGAATGATGCAGGGGATACTGGATGCTTATTACAAAGAGGAGGATTTCCGGTTCAGCAGGGTTGATTATGCGACCGGCTCCATGATGCTTGATAAAAATGACCTGGATATCTATATCGGCTACGGCCTGAACACCCGCAGCAGGAATCCGAATATCGGGGAGATTTTGCTGTGCAGGAACCGGCTCGGGGTGTATACGGGAGATACGTGGTTTAAGGCAGGTAAAGAAAACATTATCTTCGACGACCTTAAGGGCTATCCGGGATATGCGTCGGCAAGCTATCCTTGCAGTACGCAGCTTCTGGATTCTGCGGGCGTGCCTGATTTTGCCAGAGAGGTAAGCATGATCGGCAATCTGGAAACTTTGTCCCTCAAGGTGGAGATGAACAATGGCTATGCATTTGCCGACAGCCGGTATTTTGCGTTTTGTACGGGAAAGATGCACTTTGTGGAAGGGCTTATGGAGATGTGCAGCCTGAAGCTGTATTACCGGATGGACGGTATGGAGAAGGAGAAGTTCCTGAGGGATTATATGGAGAAGGTGGAGGAGGCTTTGTAGCTGCTGGCTTACAGCCGGACATAGAGAAAAAGGCTGTTGTGCAGGCAGAAGGGATTGTCTGTAATTTAACGATAGACAAATATATAGTAATGTTGCTATACTGGAATAGGGAAATCTGACGAGGCAGAGAGGTTAAGCTATGGCAGCAATATATTTTCGTACACTGCGGGAGAATGTGGTGGAGGCAATCCGTTATAAGATCATCAACCAGGAATTAAAGCCCGGTGAGCGTATCGTGGAGTTAGATCTTGCGAAGGAGTTCAAGACAAGCCGGGGACCTATACGGGAAGCGCTCAGGCAGCTGGAGCATGAAGGGCTTATCGAGTACACACGGAACGTGGGCTGTACGGTAAAGAACCCGGATCTTCAGGAATCTTTTGAAGTTTACCTGATCCGGGTAAGCTATGAGATACTTGCGGTCAAATATATGGGCGGGAAGGTGCCGCCGGAGACGATAGAGAATATGGAGAAGGTTCTTGAGAAGATGGCGGGACTTGATGAGGAGCACTATGCCCAGGTCTATCTGTATGACAATGAGTTCCACGGCGAGCTTGTGAAGATGACGGAGTTAAAGCATCTTTATAAACTGTGGAGCGAACTCAGCTATGGGAATATTGTTACCGGATATAATAACGCGCAGGATAAGGAGCGGGTGGTCAGGCGCCAGTATGCGGTGCACAAAGAGATTGCAGATGCCTGCAGGACAGGGGACACGGCAAAGATCTGCAAGGTAGTTTCAGACCACTATATGCGGACGATTACGAGACTGATGGAGGAGCAGGGAGTATCGGAAGATGAGGTGCCGTTTTCCAGAGATTTTTTACTATAGATTGCGGAATGGAGTTTGAAAAGACTGAGCGGGGATATCGCGGAGGCGGTGTCCTTTTTACTTTGCCGAAAATCCGGGGATCATAGTTTTTTCTTATCGCGCAGATCAGTTTTATATATTGGACAAATCTGCATTGAGCAGATAGAATAAATACAGAATTCTTAAGAGGAGGCCACGTTATGGAAAGAAAGAACAGATGGGAAGGTTATTCCGAGGCCCAGCTTAGTGAACTTGAGGCACTTTGCGCCCGGTATAAGTCTTCCCTGGATGCGGCAAAGACCGAGCGGGAGAGTGTGAAACTGGCAGTGGAGCTTGCCGAAAAGTCCGGCTATCGGAATATCAGCCGGTGCATTGAGGAAGGAAAGGAGCTTACGGCGGGGGATAAGGTCTATGCGGAATGCATGGGAAAGACACTCGTGCTTTTTACGATCGGGCAGGAGCCGCTGGAAAATGGCATGAATATCTTAGGCGCGCATGTGGATTCGCCGAGGATTGATGTAAAGCAGAACCCGCTTTATGAAGATTCTAAGATGGCATACTTAGACACCCACTATTACGGCGGGATCAAGAAATATCAGTGGGTGACTCTGCCGATGGCGCTTCACGGCGTAGTGGCGAAAAAGGACGGAAAAGTCCTGGAGGTTGTGATCGGTGAGGATGAGCGTGATCCGGTTCTGGTCATCACAGACCTTCTGGTCCATCTTTCCCAGGAGCAGATCGAGAAGAAAGCATCAGTGGTCATCGAGGGGGAAAACCTGGATGTGCTGGCAGGTTCAAAGCCGGTATCGGGAGAGGGTCTTACGGACGAGGAGAAGAAGGAGGCGGTAAAGACACAGATTTTGCGTCTCCTGAAAAATAAATATGACATTGAGGAAGAGGATTTCCTGTCGGCGGAGCTTGAGATCGTTCCGGCAGGTAAGGCGAGGGATTGCGGCCTGGACGGCAGCATGATCATCGGCTATGGGCAGGACGACAGGGTGTGTGCGTTCCCGTCGCTCTATGCGCTCCTGGAGACGGAGAACCCGAAAAGGACCGCATGCTGTATCCTGGTTGATAAGGAAGAGATCGGAAGCGTAGGGGCTACCGGCATGCAGTCGCGGTTCTTTGAGAACACGGTGGCAGAGCTTGTGGCGCTTACCGGCGGGGAGTCCGCATTAAAGACGAAGCGGGCACTGGCGAATTCCTGTATGCTTTCCTCGGACGTGAGCGCGGGATATGACCCGTTATACGCTGGCGCTTTTGAGAAGAAGAACAGCGCTTACCTTGGACGCGGCCTTGTACTGAATAAATTTACCGGCAGCAAAGGCAAAGCGGGATCCAATGACGCCAACCCGGAATACATCGCAAAGCTCAGGGCGATCTTTGACAAAGCGGACGTAGGATTCCAGACTGCCGAGATGGGCAGGGTTGACCTCGGCGGAGGCGGGACCATCGCTTATATCATGGCGAATTACGGTATGCAGGTCATCGACAGCGGAGTGGCAGTGCTCTGTATGCATGCGCCTCACGAGGTGACCAGCAAGGCAGATGTCTATGAGGCATACAAAGGATATAAAGCATTTTTAACATACATGGAATAAACGAAAAATTTGAGAGTCTGCATATGCAGGCTCTTGTCGTGCGTGGAGAGAAAGAAAATGAACGTAGAAATAGAAAAAGGACAAGTGAAAAAAATCGTAAAAGAGTACGGAATTCTGACTGTTGCAACTATGGGAACTATTGTGGAGAACTATCTGTTTAAGTTCCCCAACCATTTTACCTTCGGCGGCGTGACGGGTATCGCGGTGCTGCTTAGCGGTGTGCTTGGTGGAACGCCCAACACTTATGCGTTTATCATCAACATCCTGCTGTTTGGGCTGGGATTTCTCATCCTCGGGAAGAGCTTTGGCATAAAGTCGATCTATGTCACGCTCCTTTTCAGCGTGGGACTTGAAGCAATCCAGTATATCTACCTGGTGACTGAACCGATTACAACACAGCCGGTGCTGGACTGGATCTTTGCATTTGTCATAACGGCGATAAGTTCGGCAGTAATCTTTAATCTGGGAGCCTCAAGCGGCGGGACAGATATCATCGCGTTGATCCTTAAGAAGTATACGAATATCAAGATCGGGAAGGCGCTGATGATCGTGGATTTTGTGGTGGTGGTGTCTGCGTTTTTCATCTATGGGGCGACGGTCGGGTGCTTTTCGCTGGCGGGATATCTGGCGAAGGCATTTTTCGTGGACAGCGTGATCGAGAGCCTGAATTCTTACAAATACTTTACGATCATCTCAGAAGATGCGACGGCGATCTGTGGGTTTATCCAGGAGAAGCTGAATCACTCGGCGACGATCTACACTGCGGAAGGGGCATATGCCCATAAGAAAAAGGTGGTGATCATGACGGTAGTGAACCGCAACCAGGCGATGAGGCTGAGGAATTTTGTCAGGGCGACGGAGCCGGATACCTTTATGATGATCACGAACAGCAGCGAGATCATCGGAAACGGGTTCAGGAGGTTCGACTAAGAGGAAGGCGTTTTAAGCCTGCCATAGACAGGCAATATAAATTTCTTATCGCTTTCATCACTTTTTCATGTTGGATGTTTTGCGCAGGATTCTTTATATTAGAATCAGCTATGAAAAACAAAAAGTGATGAAAGAGAGGGATTTAACATGGCAAATGGAAAGAAGAAAATGTCGTTGGCGGGGCTGATACTGATGATCTTTACCTCTGTGTATGGATTTAATAACATGCCCCGCTCATTTTATCTGATGGGGTATGGGGCGATACCATTTTTCCTCGTCTCGGCGGTGATTTTTTTTGTCCCCTTCGCATTCATGATCGCGGAGTACGGCTCGGCGTTCAAGGATGAGCGGGGAGGGATATTCTCCTGGATGGAGAAATGCGTGAACACAAAGTACGCGTTTGTGGCGACATTTATGTGGTACACCTCTTATGTCGTGTGGCTGGTCAACATATCTTCCGGTATCATGGTGCCGACATCCAACGCGATTTTCGGAACAGATACGACGGCGGGCTGGTCGCTGTTCGGGCTTAACGGGACGCAGACATTAGGAATCCTGGGTGTTGTGTTTATCGTGACGGTAACATTTTTCTCAAGCAAGGGAACCGGGGCGATCCAGAAGGTGGCAAGCGTGGGCGGTATCGCTTGCATGGCGCTCAACGGGCTTTTATTTATCGGCGCATTGCTTGTATTTTTTGGAAACGGCGGGAAATTGCAGCAGCCGCTGCCGGAGCTTTCTGACCTGTTCGTCTCCCCGAACCCGGCATATCACGGTATCATCCCAATCCTGTCCTTCCTCGTGTACGCGCTGTTTGCCTACGGCGGGACAGAAGCCGTGGGCGGGTTGGTAGACGAGACGGAGAATCCGGAGAAGAACTTCGGAAAAGGGCTTACTATCGCGGCGGTAGTTATCGCCATCGGATATGCCCTTGGCATCTTCTGCATGGGTATCTTTACGAACTGGGACGCGGTCCTTGCCTCAGACACGGTGCATAAGGGAAATGCATCGTACGTGATCATGAATAACCTGGGTTATCAGCTCGGAGCGGCCTTTGGCGCGAGCGAGGCTGCCTGTGTACAGATCGGTAACGGCGTTGCCCGTTTCATGGGTCTGTCCATCGTGTGTTCCCTTAGCGGAGCGGTATTCACGCTCATCTATGCGCCGCTGAAGCAGTTGATCGAAGGTAGCCCTAAAGGTCTTCTTCCGGAGAAATTCTGTGAGATGAAAGACGGGATGCCGAAGAAGGCACTTAAGATCCAGATGATCGTCGTGGTTGTTATGGTACTTTTTATCGCCATGGGCGGGGATTCCGCAAGCAAGTTCTTCGACATCCTGACCTGTATGACCAATGTGGCGATGACGTTGCCGTATTTGTTTATCTCCGGCGCCTTCATCAACTTCAAGAGAAAGAAAGAGATTAAGAAGCCGTTTGTAATCTACAAAAAGGAAAATCTGGCGTTCATCTTTACGATACTTGTAACATTTACCGTTGTCTTCGCGAATGTATTTACCATCATTCAGCCGGCGATCGACGGGGATGTGAAGACGACGGTGTGGAGTATCGTAGGCCCTTTGCTCTTTACGACAGTTGCGCTGGTGCTCCATGCAAGGTATGAGAAGAAAAAAGGCAACCCATAAGAAATTCTTATAGCGATTCTCTCTTTTACCTAAATTGCGGGTAAAAATATTGTAAATTGTTGACAATAGACAAAATGCAAAAATATCTATATGATAAAGATATAACAAT
Organism: uncultured Lachnospiraceae bacterium; assembly: GCA_947363565.1. Taxonomy (GTDB): domain Bacteria; phylum Bacillota; class Clostridia; order Lachnospirales; family Lachnospiraceae; genus MD308. The sequence continues at coordinate 20,309 of CANAPP010000060.1, forward strand.
TAATTGGACGTTTACAATGAAAAGAGAGCCTGCTAATAAAAAGTCAAGTGTTTTTTTGAAAAAATAGAAAGAA
>CANAPP010000061.1 GCA_947363565.1 uncultured Lachnospiraceae bacterium
CTTTGCGCCTTTTAGACATTTCAAGTATTAGAAAAATAAAATAGCACAACAGGTTGACCTTAGTATTTTGGTACAGATTTCTGAATACTACAATGTGGAAATCAAAGAGATTTTAAATGGAGAAAGGAAAAGCGAGAATATGGATGACGAATTAAAAGAAATATTATTAAAAGTTGCTGACTACAACGAGCTGGAAAAAAGAAGGGCCGCAAAAGCCGGAAACATCTCGTTTAGCATCATGTTTTTGGTATGTGCCGTGACGATCACAGTGCAAATGCTTATGGATGGAAATTTTTCCCTGATTGTCGGGGAAACGGTAGTACTATTTGCCGGAGGGCTGATTTATATTTTTCTCATTGTAAAAAATGGAGCATGGAATGGAGCAATGACAAAGCATACCCTGAAGAAAGACTTGATCGTCAGTCTGGCATGTGTAGGAATATTCAGTATTGTATTTAACTTGATCATGCAGAAACATGTGGCGGCTCTGCAGGCTGCCGGATTATCCGTTTGTTTTTTTGTGATTCTTTCGCCATTATCATATGTCTTGCTTAAGGGGCTTTCGTATCTTTCACAGAGGAAATCTGACAAACAGAAAGTCAGTAAATAACATCCCCCGGCAGACTGCCCGAAAACTGCTTTCCTGCAAAGTGGAACATGCAGGTTACACGGATGAATTTTCAGGCGGTCTGCCGGCATAGACATTTTACAAAAGAATCATCCCATGCTCTTCGCAGACTTTACGCATCTCCTCCGGCCAGAGGCTTGCCTGCACTTCGCCTACATGGGCGCGGTCAAGGAGCAGCATACAAAGCCTGGACTGGCCGATGCCCCCGCCAATCGTGTAGGGCAACTCCCCGTCAAGCAGCATCCGGTGGTACGGCAAAGTTTTCCTGTCCTCGCACCCTGCCTTCTCAAGCTGCTCTGCCAGCGACTTTTCATCCACCCGGATACCCATGCTGGAAATCTCCAGCGCACAGCCGAGAGTCTCGAACCAGAACAGGATATCCCCGTTAAGCTGCCAGTCGTCATAGTCCGGCGCCCTCCCGTCATGAGGCTCGCCGCTCTTCAACTTTTCCCCAATCTTCATGATAAAGACGCAGCCGTACTCCTTCGCAATCAGGTTCTCCCGCTCCTTCGGCGTCTTATCCGGGTATCTGTCCTCCAATTCCTCGGAAGTGATAAAAGTCACGTCATCGGGGAGGCGCTTTACCGCCTGGGGATACTTATACCACACCTCATGCTCCATATGCTTGATAATCTTAAAGATATTCCGCACCGTCGCCTCTAAAGTCTCGATGGTACGCTCCTCTTTCGTAATCACCTTCTCCCAGTCCCACTGGTCTACATAGCAGGAATGGAGATTGTCAAGCTCCTCATCCCGGCGGATTGCATTCATATTCGTGTAAAGCCCTTCCCCCGGCTGAAACCCGTACCGCTTAAGCGCCATCCTCTTCCACTTGGCAAGAGACTGCACAACCTCAATCTCCTCCCCGAGAAGACCCGCGATATCAAAGCCCACCGGCCGCTCCACACCGTTCAGGTTGTCATTAAGCCCGCTGCTCTTCTCCACAAAAAGCGGCGCAGAAATCCTCTCTAAATTCATCTCCTTCCCAAATTCCTTCTGAAACGTATCCCTGATATACTTGATCGCCTCCTGCGTCTCCCTCACACTAAGCCTGGGGTCATACCCCTCCGGTAAAATCAAACTCATCCTTCCAAATCTCCTTTTCTAAAATAATTTTTATCTAAACATGTAACCTTGTCAAAACACTCCCGCCCCGCCATCTGCCTTTCCTGCATTCCAAGCCGTCACGCCAGCGCTTTCCCATCCGATAAGCTTATCCGTCCAACCACACCTGCATAAAATCTCCGCCGGCAAGCATCATCATTAGCAAACGCTACAGCCACCGCCAGCAAACACTACAGCTACCGCCGCACACCCCGCCGTCACCGCAAAAGTTTCGCGCGAGGTAACATGCAGCCAGCCCACAGGCGGAGCGTAAGCGGCTTTTCTCTAAGCAGACAGTCAGGGGGCGTCCTTAGCGGCGGCGGAATCCACTGCTTACGAAGTCTTAGGAATGAAGGCATTCCTGAATTCCTTAGACGCAGTTAGCAGTTAGTCCGCCAGAGCGCTGCCCCCGTCTGCGTGGGAAAAGCCCCTTACGCTCCGCCGTCCTGCGTACGCATCTACACCTCCCCGAACACTTCCTTCGCATAATACACCGACTGCATCGCATCCTTCCCATAGAAGTCCGCCCCGATCATATCCGCGTATTCCTGGTTCAGCACCGCGCCGCCCACCATGACCTTGCAGTCCGGCTTTTCCTTCCGAAGGAGCTTTATGGTATCCTCCATGCTGCCCACTGTCGTCGTCATCAGCGCGCTCAGACCCACAAGCCGCACATCCTCCTTAAGCGCCGTCTCCAAAACGGTCTCCGGAGCCACATCCTTTCCAAGGTCGATGACATCAAAGCTGTAGTTTTCTAAAAGCACCTTCACAATATTCTTGCCGATGTCGTGGATATCCCCCTTCACCGTGGCAAGAATCACCTTTTCCTTCTTCTGCTCATCCGCGCCCGTCTCTGCCAGTTCACTTTTCAGCACCGCAAAGGCAATCTTCGCCGCATCGGCGCTCATCAATAGCTGGGGAAGAAATACCGTTCCCTTCTCAAAGCCCTTTCCCACCTCGTCAAGGGCAGGAATCATCTCCTCATTGATGATTGCCAGCGGCTCCTTTTCCTTCGTCATCTCCCTGGCCGCATGGTGCGCCTCCTCCTTAAGCCCCTTGACAATGGCTGTCCGAAGGGTAAGCCCCGTGCCGCCTTCCGCTGCCCGTCCTCCGGCAGCGCCATCTCCGGCTCCCGGCACTCCACAAGCCGCATCTGACCGGGCAGCGCCCCTCTGTGCCGCGCCCGGTGCCGTGCGGCCGCTGTACCGGCGGATATATTCCTCACAGTTCTCGTCGTAACCCATCAGTGCACAGTAGGAATAGTACGCGCTCATCATGTCCTCCGACAGCGGGTTAATGATTCCGGCGCTCAAGCCATTTTGCATCGCCATCGTATAGAAATTGGCGTTGATCACCGGACGGCAGGGAAGGCCGAAGGAAATGTTGGATACGCCGAGGACGGTACACACCCCGTACCGCTCCCGCACTTGCCGCAGCGCCGCCAACGTCGTCTTCGCCCCGTCAGGGTCAGAGCTTATGGTCATGGCAAGCACGTCGATGACGATATCCTTTTTATCAATCCCGTACTTTGCCGCCTCATCGATAATCTTTCCCGCAATGCGAACGCGCCCTTCGGCTGTGTCCGGGATGCCCTCCTCGTCCAGCGTAAGCCCCACAACTACGCCGCCGTATTTCTTTATCAGGGGAAATACTTTGTCCATCTCCTCCTGCTTTCCGTTGACCGAATTGACCATGGGCTTTCCGTTGTAAATCCGCATGGCTGCCTCCAGGGCGGATGCGTCCACCGTATCAATCTGCAGCGGAAGGCTTGACACGCTCTGCAGCTCCTTTACGACTTCCACCATCATCGCCTTCTCATCGATATCCGGCAGGCCTACATTTACATCCAGAATATGCGCCCCGTTATCCTGCTGGCTGATTCCTTCCTTTAATATATAGTCAAGGTCGTGGTTCTTTAATGCCTGTTTGAACTTTTTCTTTCCCGTAGGATTGATGCGCTCGCCGATGATTGCCGGCCTTTTCCCGAGAAATACCGCCTTTCCGTAGGAGGACACGATGGTCTGCCCTTTCCTTTCCGGCGGGATACATGCCGGGAAATTTTTTGTCTCCTTCACTTTACGCACCATCTCCCGGATATGCTCCGGCGTCGTCCCGCAGCACCCGCCCACAAGACAGGCTCCTTTCTCTGTAATCCGCACCATCACTTCCGCAAATTCCTCCGGACGCACATCATAGTACACCTCGCCGTCTCTCTGTTTCGGAAGTCCGGCATTGGGCTTTACGATTACCGGCACGGATGCAACCTTTAAAATCTCCTCAAGAATCGGCAGCATCTGCTCCGGCCCCATGCCGCAGTTGATTCCCAGGGCGTCCACCCTAAGCCCTTCCAGCATCGCCACCACCGACGGCACATCCCCGCCGGTGAGGAGTTTCCCTCTCTCGTCAAAGATCATGGTGGCAAATACGGGCAGCCTTGTATTCTCCTTCGCCGCCAGCACCGCCGCCTTCACTTCGTAAGTATCGCTCATGGTTTCGATGTGGATCAGGTCTGCCCCCGCCTCCTCACCGTAAACGGCAGCCTCCTTAAACGCCGCGTAAGCCGCCTCAAAGCTCAAATCCCCCATGGGTGCAAGGAGTTTCCCCGTAGGGCCGATATCAAGCCCCGCGTAAGTCTCACGCCCGTCGCACACACCCAACTTTGCCGCCTCCTTTACATTTGTCACCGCTGCCGTCACGATATCCTTAAGGCTGTATGTCGAATCGCGGAATTTCAGCGCATTTGCCCCGAAAGTATTGCTCAGCACGATATCGCTCCCCGCCTCATAGTACAGGCGGTGGATTTCTACCATCTCCCCGGCACGCTCAAGGTTCCACACCTCCGGCAGCTCTCCGGGCTTAAGTCCCCTCTCCTGAAGGAGCGTCCCTGTGCCGCCGTCAAAAAATAATAATTCCTTCCCAAGCCGTTCTAATAACATATTTAAAGCTCCTTTAAACTAATCTCTCCGATAGGCGCAGTCTGTCTTTTCACACGCCTCGCAGCCTTCTGCATGGCAGCCCGTCTCTTCCCTGCCAAGACCGATTAAAGCCGTCACGGACTTGGTGGGGGTCAGCATACTGCCCTCCGTCATGGACAGCCCGATTCTTCTCGCCGTATCCGCCATCGCTAAGATTTCCCGCTGGTGAAGGATTGAAAAGTCGCCGTATCCCGGGCTGAACCTGGGCCTTAAGTAATAGCCTTCCCGCGCCTCCTCTGCGGCAATCTCTTTCTGGCGCCCGTCAAGATATTCCTCCAGGTACGCCGCCGCACACGCCTGCAGGATGACCGCCCGCGCCATATCCGTGCAGGAATACCGTTTCATCAGGATATCCACCTCGATTCCGAGGGTCGCCCCCAGAAGGATTACCTTCTCACAGCCCTTAAGATTCTTAAAAAGGCTCCGGCTCTCAATCCGCATATTGCCGATTCTGATGTATCCGGCTCCCATGCCTTTTCCCACGTCTTCTTCCAGGCAAAGGTCGAACACCCGGTACACCATCCTCTCCTTCGCCGTCCGCTCAAGCTCCAGAAGGCTCTCCCGGAGCATCCTAAGCGTCTCTGCATCGGCCTCGTGTTTTCCATAGCCGAGATAGCGGAGCGTCTCCCTTTTTATGCGCTCACTCTTCATATATCCGCTGTCATCCATCATCATCTTTTTATCTTCCCGCAACAATCTCCGACAGATTGTTCATGATTGCCTCCGCGACTTCCGGCTTATTCATGGAATAAATATGTACATGGTTGATCCCATTTGCAAACAGATCGATGATCTGGTCCGTGGCATAGGCAATCCCCGCCTGCTGCATCGCCTTAGGCTCATCCCCGAACCGCTCTAACACATCGATAAACCGCTGGGGCAGCACCGTGCCGGACATATCGCAAATCCGTTTCATCTGCTTTTTGTTCGTCACCGGCATAATCCCTGGCAGCACCGGAACCACAATCCCCTTCTCCCGGATCTTGTACAGGAAATTATAAAAGATGCTGTTCTCAAAAAACATCTGGGTCGTAAGGAAATCCACGCCGCAGTCCACCTTGTGCTTTAGATGGTCAATATCATCTTTTTTACGCTCCGCCTCCACATGCCCCTCCGGGTAACATGCCGCGCCGATGCAAAAATCCCCCTGCTCCCGAATCTCCTTGATCAGTTCGCTTGCATATTTATACTGGTCAGGGAGAGGGAACTCCGATTCTTTCGGGATATCCCCCCGGAGAGCCAAGATATTCTCAATACCCTTCTCCTTTAGCTTACGGATTACCTCATGGACGTGCTCCCTCGTGGAGGATACGCAGGTTAAGTGGGCAAGGCTCGTCACCCCCAGGTCATCCTTGATGTGGGAGGCGATATTTACCGTATTCTTGCTCGTGCCGCCCCCTGCACCGTAAGTAACGCTGATGTAGGACGGCTTTAACGCCGCTATCTTATCCGTCGCCGCAAGTACGCTCTCAAACCCCGCGTCCGTCTTCGGCGGGAACACTTCGAAAGAAATATGCGGAGTCGTCTCTTTTAAAATATCTTTAATCTTCATCGGTTTTCCATCTCCTTATCGTCTGTAGCATATGCTATATACAATAAAACAAATCCGGGGAAAATGCAAGAAAATACAGAATTTTAACCAGAAAAACGGGGATAAGCATCCTCTGCTCATCCCCTGTCTGCCTTTACATACTTTCATACAAATCTTCGTACTGCTTTGCGGAACTCTTCCAGGAGAAGTCTTTGTTCATCCCCCGCTCCACGATCTTGTTCCAGTCGCGTTTCTTATCGTAGTAGATGCGCTCTGCGTATCGCACGGTCGCCATCATCTCATGGGCGTTGTAATTGGTAAAGCTAAATCCCGTTCCGGTCTTCTCGTACTCGTTGTACGCCTCCACCGTATCCTTGAGGCCTCCTGTCTCCCTTACGATCGGCACCGTGCCGTACCGAAGGCTCATCAGCTGGCTTAAGCCGCAAGGCTCAAACAGAGACGGCATCAGGAACGCGTCGGACGCTGCGTAGATCTTATGTGACATAGGCTCTGAATAATAAATATTGGCAGATACTTTACCCGGATATTTCCAGGCAAAATGACGGAACATATTCTCATACTGCTCCTCGCCTGTTCCCAGCACCACAAGCTGGATCGCATCCTGGCACAGCTCGTCGAGCACATAAGCCACAAGATCAAAGCCCTTCTGGTCTGTCAGTCGTGATACGACACCGATCATCATCGCCTTCTGGTCCTGCTCAAGACCCAGTTCCTTCTGAAGCTCGATCTTGTTCTTGATCTTCTCCTTCCGGAAGTTATTCGCGGAATAGTTGCTCACAATATGAGGATCTGTCTCAGGATTAAAATCCTCATAATCTATACCATTTACAATACCAGACAGGCAGTTCGCGCGGGCATTCATCAGGCCGTCTAACTTTTCTCCGTAGAACGGCATCTTGATCTCCTCCGCATAAGTATTGCTTACGGTAGTCACCCTGTCTGCATATACGATACCGCCTTTCAGATAATTCGCATCCTTGTAAGCCTCTAATTTGTCTGGTGCGAAGTAATACTGGGGCAGTCCGGTGATGTCCCTTACGCGCTTCGTATCCCAGGTTCCCTGAAATTTCAGGTTATGTATTGTCATGATTGTCTTAATTCCCCGGTAATATTCATTGCCGAAACGGAAATTATCGAGATAGATCGGAACCAATCCGGTCTGCCAGTCGTGGCAGTGGATGATATCCGGTCTGAAGTCAATGAGCGGCAAGGCACTTAACACTGCCTTTGAGAAAAATGCAAATTTCTCAATATCCGCATACATATCACCATACGGCGCAAAACCGTTAAAGTAATATTCATTATCTATAAAGTAAAAAGTAATCCCGTCATATTCTGTTTCCAGAACACCTACATACTGTTTTCTCCAATTCAAGTCCATGTAAAAATGTGTTTTATACTGTAATTTTTCTTTCCAAATGTCTTTCATGCACATGTATTTCGGTAACATCACCCGTACATCATACTTTTCTTTATTAAAATATTTAGGCAGGGAGCCGGCTACGTCTGCCAATCCGCCTGTTTTTATAAAAGGCACTGCCTCTGATGTTGCAAAAAGTATTTTTTTCATGATTCTTCCTCCCATCCTTGCGGTATGTAATGTACTTCTTCCATTATACCGCATTTTCTCAAAGAAAGAAAGTACTTATCTGTTTTTATATTCTAATCTGATCGTATCTGCGATCAAAGCGACGAACTCTGAGTTGGTCGGTTTCCCCTTGCCATTGCTCACCGTGTAGCCGAAAAGGTCATCTAATGTGTCTAATTTCCCGCGGCTCCACGCTACTTCGATCGCGTGTCTGATCGCTCTTTCTACTCTGCTTGCTGTCGTCTTATGGTTCTTTGCGATGGTCGGATACAATATCTTTGTAATTGCATTCAACACATCCATATCCTCCACTGCCATGATAATGGCATCGCGCAGGTAATGATATCCCTTAATATGGGCCGGGATCCCGATCTCATGGATCATGTCCGTCACCCGCGCTTCTAAGTTCACTGACACCTTGTTCGGCTCCGTCTGGATCCGTTCTGTCTTCATACCTCCCATCTCGCTCTTTAACAACTTCTTGGCACTCTTGACACGATTAAGTACCATCTCGTTATTAAATGGCTTTAAAATATAATAATTAGCCCCCTTCTTAAATGCATCTTCCGTAATTCTTTCTTGTCCGATCGCCGTGATCACAATGAAGTTCGGATGTTTTCTTATCTCCTTGTCATGATTGATCTGTTCCATAACACTGAGTCCGTCCATCTTCGGCATGATCAAATCTAACAACACAACATCCGGCTGTTTGTCCCGGATCAGCTCATAGGCATCCTCCCCGTTATTTGCCTTTCCCACAAGGCTAAGTTCCTTGTCTGAGCCGATCACATCGCCTAATAAATCCAAAATTCTTTCATTATCATCGGCAATTGCCACACTTATCCCACTCATATTACGAAATCCCCCTTTCATTATTGTAAAAACGTGTCATGTTCAATTATAAGGGTTCGTTATATGACAAGACAAGAAAATGCTGTCGGATAAATAATTCTTCTTTCGACCGGTTCCCCTTGCATTTTCCATATTTCTACCTTTTCCGAAAATGCTCCTTTGCAGGAGCCGTCGATTCCTGTTTACTTATTGTTCTAACATATTTTCAATAAAAATTCCATACCCTTTTGTCGGATTATTTACAAAAACATGGGTGACCGCCCCGATGATCTTTCCGTCCTGCAAAATTGGAGAGCCGCTCATGCCCTGTACGATACCTCCTGTCACGTCAAGAAGCTCTTTATCTGTCACTTTGAGGATGATGCCTTTATTCACCTCAGGAGCGTTTACATCCACACCGGTAATCTCCACATCATACTCCTTAACCTTGCCTTCCACTGCACAGCGGATGATCGCCGGGCCTTCCTTGATCTCTTCTTTGCGGGCAGCGCAAACCGGCGTCTGGTCGGAAAACAGCGTATCGATCCGGTCGATGCTTCCGAAGATTCCTGCCTCGGTGTTGCGGGTAATGCTCCCGAGGACATTGTAATGATTATAAATGATTATCCCTTCCATCCCTCCGGGAATACCGCCTTCCCCTTTCTGGATGTCCTTGATGCTCGTCGTGTACAATGTCCCTCCGGAAATGTTCAAGAGTTCGTTGGTGTCGATATCGTGGATCCCGTGCCCTAAAGCTCCGAACCGGCTGTTTGCATCAAGAAAGGTGACTGTGCCAAGCCCCTGGGCGTTATCCCTCACCCAGATCCCAAGCTTATACCCTTCCGCTTCCAGCTTCACGGCCTGCGTCTTCACCTCGATCTCCTCATCCTTCCGCTGGATGTCCAAGATCACCTCGTCGTCGTCAAGCATTTTCACCGCCTCGATAAGCTCTGACTTATCTTTGATCTTCCTGTGGTTGATGGCGGTAATATAATCTCCTGCTTTCACCTTGTGTGCGGACGGTTCGTGCTTCATCCCGTCCATGCCGGTGATCCCGTCCGTCCCAAGCACCATCACCCCTTCTGTCTCCAGGTAAATGCCGATTGGCATCCCGCCCGGGATCACCATCGTCTCATCTGATGTGCTGGCGCTCACCTCCTGGCGGAACATCTGTTTTTTACTGTCGATCAGGTAATAGCCGCCTCCTACGGCGATGCAAAATACTACGATCATGATCAAAATTCTTCTGTACCAATATCTGCGCATAATTCTTCCCCTCTTTACCAAAACTAATATCCGGACCGCAAAAAAAGATAGATACCCGGTCAGATATCTATCCTTAGTATGTGAAGAAATTCAATTTTCAATCAGTTTAATTTTACCTGTTTTGCAAGTTCTTTCATCTCTTTCGCATTCTGGACGACAGCATCGGTAATCTTTGCCCCGCCAAGGATCCTTGAAAGCTCCTCGATGGATTCCTGCCCGTTAAGGGGGCGGATATCTGTGTGGGTATCCATCTCCTCCACCGTCTTTTCGATCACATAATGATGGTCAGCCATGGCCGCGATCTGAGCCAGGTGGGTGATGCAGATCACCTGGTGTCTCTTTCCGATGACCGCCATCTTCTCTGATACCTTCTGGGCGGTGCGCCCGCTGATCCCGACATCGATCTCATCAAAAATAAGTGTCTCCGTCTCATCCTTGTCTGCCATCACTGTTTTTATCGCCAGCATGATCCTTGAAAGCTCCCCGCCGGAAGCAACATCGGCGAGCGGCTTCACCGGCTGGCCGGGATTTAAGGAAATCAGGAATTCGATATCGTCACTGCCGCCTGCCGTGTAACTTTCACGCTTATCCACCTGTATCCTGAACTTAACGTCCGGGAAATTCAAGTCTTTAAGCCCTTCGACGATGGCCGCTTCAAGGAGCTTCGCCTGCTCTTTCCTGAGCTTTGTAAGCTTCTTCGTATCCTTCTTAAGCTTGTCTTCCGCGGCTGCGCATCTTACCCGCAGCTCCTCCATATAGCCTTCGTAGTCCGAAAGCTTTTTAAGCTTCTTTTCCTGCTCTTCCTTGTAGCTTAGGATCTCCCCGATGGTGTTGCCGTATTTTACCTTCAGGCGGTTCAACTCGTTCAGGCGGTTTTCTGTCTCGTAGAATTCCTCCTCGGAAAACTCACAGCTTTTGCAATAATCTGAAAGCTCCCGGTTGAAATCATTGAGCAGGCTGTCGATCTCGGAAAGCTGCTGATACAGCCCGTCCGCCGTCTCGTCGAACTGGGCGATCTCGGATATGGCGCGGATAGCGCGGCTTAGATTCTCGCTGGCGCTGGTATCGTCGCTGCTTGTGTAGGCATAGGCTTCCGCCGTGCCCTGCGCGATCCGCTTTCCGTTCACCATCCTGCGGTACAGACTCTCAAGCTCCGTATCCTCACCTTCAGTGAGTGCCGCATCCTCGATCTCGGACACCTCGAATTGCAAAAAGGACAGCTCCTTCGCCCGTTCGGACTCGTCCATAGCCGACGCTTCCAGCTCTTTTTTATCCTTCTGGTAAGCCTGGTAATCCGCCCTCACGCAGGCCTTCGCCTGTCTTACCGCTTCCCCCGCAAACGCATCCACGATCTCCAGATGGTTCTTCTTATCTAACAGGGACTGGTGCTCGTGCTGCCCGTGGATATCGATGAGCGCCGACGCAGTTTCCTTAAGAAGCGCCATAGTCACCGTCTCGCCGTTTATGCGGCTTACGCTGCGCTTTTCCATCAGGCGGCGGCTTAAGACGACCATCCCCTCCTCCGGGAAAATGTCAAGGGCGCGAAGCCTCTCTCTGACCCGCTCATCTTCCACAAAAAAGGTCAGCTCCACAAAGCCGTAGTCCGCTCCCCGGCGGATGATATCCTTCGTATACCTTCCCCCGAGGGCAAGACCCACCGAGCCTAAGATGATCGACTTCCCGGCTCCTGTCTCTCCCGTCAGTATATTCAGTCCTTCCTTAAAATCCACCTCGATCTCCTCGATCAAAGCAAGATTTTTCACATGTACACTCTGTAACATATCTTCACCTACGAAACAATTCTGCTGATTTTGTCCATGACGCCGATCGTATCATCCACGCTCCTTACGGCGCACATAATCGTATCGTCGCCAGCGATACTCCCCACGATCTCATTCCACTTCATGGCATCAAGGGCGGCGCAGACTGCCGATGCCATCCCCGACACCGTCTTGATCACCAGGATATTCTGCGCCATATCCATAGACAGATAGCCCTCCCTCAGGACGCGGATGTATTTTTCACTCATGCTGCTATCGGCAGACTGGTGGGGGGCATAGCGCTGCTTTCCATCCTCGGAAGGGATCTTGGTGAGCTTAAGGTCGCGGATATCCCTCGATACCGTCGCCTGGGTCACCTTAAACCCCTCCCGGTTCAGATGCTCAGCCAGCTCCTCCTGCGTCTCGATCCGGTATTTGTTGATCAATTCAAGGATTTTTGCGTGTCTGTTCACTTTCATGGCTCTAATTTCCTTTCATCTTTCTGCGAAGTATTTCCAGAAAACCGATTTTACTCAGCTTCACCAGCTTTGTATCCGCCCTGCTCCTGCGGATGGTTACCCGCTCCCCCGTCTTTAGCGGGATCATGTCCGCCCCGTCGAAAGTGGTGAATACTTCCTCCACCGTCCCGTTCCTCCCTTTGCCAATCTCGATGACGATCTCATCCTCTGCCGACAGTACAATGCTGCTCGTATTAAGGGCATGGGAGCAGATGGGGGTGATCACGATCATGGAGGCTGTCGGCTCCACGATCGGGCCTCCTGCCGACAGATTATATGCCGTGGAGCCGGTGGGCGTGGAGATAATGATCCCGTCCGCCTCGTAAGAATTCAGAAGCTCTCCGTTGACATAAAGCCTGAAATGTATGACCCGCAGCACGCCCTTTCTCGAGACGACGATATCATTGAGCGCCACGTCCCGCTCCCCGCCCGCAAAAATCCCTTCGATCATCATGCGGCTCTCCAGCGTATATTCTCCTCGCAGCAACTGGCTCAGCGCTTCGCCGATATCCCTGATCTCCACCTCGGTAAGATACCCAAGCGTCCCCATATTGATCCCCAGGATGGGCACCTCCCTGGCATAAAACACCCGCGCCGCCTCAATAAGGCTCCCGTCCCCGCCAATGACGATCACGCAGTCAGTCTTATCCGGGATCGACGCTTTGATGATCCGCTTTTCTTCATCTTTCCGGCAGAGACAGACGGTCTTTCCCGCCTCCGTAAGCAGTCCTTTCACCTTATCTGTCACCGCAAAATCCGGGTCCTTCCCGTCATTCGTAACAATGTAAAATCTGTCCATTTTGTCTGTTTCCTTTATGATTTCGTCAAAGCGGCAAATGCGCAGTCAACGGTCTCTTCTATCTGTACCTGCCCGCTGATCTGCCCGTCCCCGGCACATTTTTTCAGGTGGACGAGATATTCGATATTGCCTTCCGGCCCGCGGATAGGGGAATACTCAAGCTCCAGCACGTCGAATCCGATGGAACAGGCATATTGTGCCACTTTCCTGATCACCTCCACATGGGTGCCCTTCTCCCGCACTACGCCCTTTTTCCCTACCTTCTCTCTGCCTGCCTCAAACTGGGGCTTTATGAGCGCTGCAATCTCTCCTTCCTCTGTCAGGTAATCTCTGATGGGCGAAAGAACCTTCGTCAGAGAGATGAAGGAGACATCGATTGAAGAAAAGTGCACCGGCTCCCCGATGTCCTCCGGCACCACATAGCGGATATTCATCTTCTCCATGCAGACGACCCGCTCATCCTGCCTGAGTTTCCAGTCAAGCTGACCTTTCCCCACATCGATGGCAAATACCTTCTTCGCGCCGTTTTGCAGCATGCAGTCGGTAAATCCCCCCGTGGAGGAACCCACGTCCGTACAGACTTTCCCCTCCACCGACACGGCAAAGTTCTTAAGCGCTTTCTCAAGCTTAAGGCCGCCTCTGCTCACGTAGGGAAGAGTATTGCCTCTGACCTCAAGCCGCGCCTCCACTGGAAATGCAGTGCCCGGCTTGTCCTCCTTCTGCCCTTCCACATAGACATTCCCGGACATTATGATGGCTTTCGCCTTTTCCCTGGATGCCGCCAGGTTCCTTTTTACCAACAGCACGTCCAACCGTTCCTTCATCTTCACAACTCTCCATATGTCTTGATAATCCTGGAAACCAGCGTCTTCGCATCAATTCCCGTCTCCCTGCGCAGCACATCCACGCTCCCGTGCTCTACGTACTGATCCGGCAGCGCACAGGGAAGCACCTTCACCGGAAGGTTGTTCGCCGACACACATTCCAACACACGCTGGGAACAGGCCCCGCACGCCACATTCTCCTCGATGACCGCGATCAGCCGGTGGTTCTTTGAGAGGCTGCAGATCCGTTCCTTATCCAACGGCTTGACAAACCGCGCATTCACCAGGGTACAGCTTAAGCCCTCCGCCTTCAGCTTCTCCCTGACCTTCACTGCTTCCTCGAACATATGCCCCACACAAAACAGCGCAATATCCTTCTCCTCAATGATCATCTCACTCTTTCCGAGGCTTACCGGCTCCCGGTATTCCTGATATCCGTCAAAGGCACTCCCTCTCGGATAGCGCAGGGCAACAGGCCCGTCGAACTCCAGCGCGAACCGCAGCATATCCGCCAGCTCCCACTTGTGCTTCGGTGACATCACGGTCATGTTGGGGATACTGCTTAAATAGGACAGATCAAAGATCCCCTGATGGGTCTCCCCGTCGCTTCCCACAAGCCCGGCCCGGTCAACCGCGAAGACAACCGGAAGGTTTGGCAGCCCCACGTCATGGATCATCTGGTCATACCCTCTCTGCAGGAAGGAAGAATACACTGCAAACACTGGCTTCATGCCGCCTGCCGCAAGTCCTGCGGCAAAGGTAACGCCATGCCCCTCTGCTATCCCGACATCGAAAAACCGCTCGGGATAAAGCTTCCTGAACCGGGAAAGGCCGGTCCCGTCTGCCATAGCCGCGGTAATCGCCACGATATCCTTCCGCTTTTTCGCCTCGTCGCAGAGCACCTTTCCGAAAACATCCGTGCATGTATCCTTTTTCTTTTCGCCCAGCGCCTTTCCTGTCCCTACATCGAAAGGCCCGATCCCGTGAAAGACATCCGGCGCATTCTCCGCAGGCTCATAACCTTTGCCTTTCTCCGTCATCACATGAAGGAGCACCGCCCCGTCTATCCTCCTGGCCTCACTGAGCGCCTTAGCAAGCGCACCGATATCGTGCCCGGGAACCGGCCCGAGATACGTGATCCCCATGTCCTCAAAAAGCATCCCCGGCACGACTAACTGCTTGATGCTGTTCTTCGTCTTCCGGATGTGGGTGATCATCCGCTCACCCACCCGCGGTACACGCTCAAGCGTTCTCGTCACGCCTTTCTTAAGCTCCGTGTAAAAATCCGCTGTCCGAAGCCCCGCCAGGTATCTTGACATCCCGCCTACATTCTCGGAAATGGACATATGATTGTCGTTCAGCACGATGATAAAGTTCGTCTCAAGCTGCGCTGCGTTATTCAGCGCTTCATAGGCCATCCCGCCGGTCAGGGAGCCGTCGCCGATGACCGAGATCACGCTGTAGTCCCCGCCCTTAAGATCCCTTGCCTTGACGTAACCTAACCCTGCGGAGATGGAGGTTGAGCTGTGCCCTGTGTCAAAGGCATCACAGTCGCTCTCCTTGCGTTTGGGGAACCCGCTCATCCCGCCGTATTTCCTCAATGTATCAAACTGGTCTTTCCTGCCGGTCAGCAGCTTGTGGGTGTAGGACTGGTGTCCCACATCCCAGATGATCTTATCCTTCGGCAGCTCAAATATGCGGTGCATGGCTATGGTCAGCTCCACGACACCGAGATTTGACGCAAGATGTCCCCCGCTCTTGCTCGTCTTCTCGATCAGAAATTCCCGGATCTCCCCGGCCAGCTCAGTAAGTTCTTCCGGATTCAGCTTCTTTATATCATTTTCCTTCTGTATCCGTTCTAACATCACAAGACTTCCTCTCTATTTTTCCCGGCAGATCAACTGCACAAGCAGCTGCTCCAGATAAGTATGGTCTCCCGGCAGTTCATTAAGCATACGGACCGCTTCCCGGGATTTTTCCTCAACAATCTCTTTTGCTTTCGCAACACCGTAAAGGGTTACGTACGTCGTCTTCTCATTCTTCTCATCGCTGCGCACCGGCTTACCGAGAGTCTCAGCCGTCCCCGTCACATCCAGGATATCGTCCTGGATCTGGAAGGCAAGGCCGACATTTCCCGCGATCTGCTCTGCTGTCCTTACTTCATCCTCCGATGCGCCGCCAAGGACGGCACCGATCATCATGGAAGACTCGATCAGCGCAGCCGTCTTAAGTTTATAGACCGTATCAAGGACTTCCTTCGGTACGGCATGGCCCGTCTCCTTCACATCGATGACCTGACCGCCGATCATCCCGTAGATCCCGGCCTTCCGGCTTAAGATCCTAAGGGCTGCGGCCAGTTTCCCGCTGTCCGGAAAGCCCGTAAAAAATGCTCCCGCCGCCGTCTCAAAGGCAAAGTTTAACAGTGCATCCCCCGCCAGGATACCCATATCCTCCCCGAACACCACATGGGTCGTCTTCCTGCCTCTGCGGTATTCATCATCGTCCATCGCCGGAAGGTCATCATGGACAAGAGAGTACGTATGGATCATCTCCTGGGCCGCCATAAAAGCGTGGAGCGCGTCTTTCTCCTGCGGCCGCTCCTCCCCGCCCGAAAAGAGCAGATAGGTCTCTTTCATCAGCATGGGCCTGAGCCTTTTTCCTCCCGCCAGGAGACTGTAGCCCATAGCCGCCATGATCACCTTCTGGTAACCTTCTTCCTTGGGCAGGAACTCTCTTAAGATCTCTTCAATCTCTTCCACCTTTTTCTTCTGGCTCTCCAGAAATTTAAGTTTCAAATTCATGTTCTTCTCCCTCGTCATCCAAAAGCAGCATCTTCTTTTCCACTTTGTCTATCCTTTCGTTGCAAAGCTTCAGCATGTCCATGCCTTTATGGTAAAGCTCGAAAGACTCTTCCAATGAGACATCCTCCTTTTCCATCCCCTCGATCACCGCGTCAAGCTGTATAAAAATGTCCTGCAGCGTCTCATTCTCCTGGCTTTCTTTTTCGTTCTTTCCCATCCTCTTTTCTCCTCCCTTATCTACCGTCCGCTTCATGACCGACAGCCTTTTTCCCGGTGATGACCGCACTCACCGTCCCGTCGGTCACATGGATGCAAAGCTCACCGCCCGTCTCTGCCTGCCGGATACTTTTCAGCGCCCGTCCATCCCTCGCCTGCACGTAAGCATAGCCCTGATTCAGCTTCTTTAACGGGGACAGGCCTTTCATCATCTCCACATAGAGGGAAAACCTGTGCTTTGCTTCTTCGATGGCACCCTCCATCAGAAGGCGCAGATCGTCCTCATATTCTGCGGACCGCTGCCGGTAATCCCGAAGAAGATTCTGCGGATGCAGATATTTAAGCCGCGTCTCATAGCCTGCAAGCCTCAGCCGGTTTATCTTGATCTTCTGCATGAGCGAACGCTCCATGCGCATCTGCCCTTCCTTTATCACCTCTGCAAGCTTCGCGTACTCGTATACTGCAAGCTCCGCCGCTGCCGATGGTGTAGGCGCACGAAGGTCTGCCACGTAATCCGCGATCGTCGTGTCTGTCTCATGGCCCACTGCCGAGATCACCGGAGTCTCACAGTCAAAGATTGCCCGCGCTACTTCTTCCTCATTAAACGCCCACAGATCCTCGATGGAACCGCCGCCCCGCCCGACAATGATCACATCAACGCCCGCCTGGTCGAGCAGACGGATTCCCCGCACAATGCTCTCTTTGGCACCTTCACCCTGCACCCTGGCCGGATAAAGGATAAGCTGCACGTAAGGGTTCCTGCGCCTTGTGATATTCATGATATCCCGGACCGCCGCTCCCGTGGGCGCTGTCACTACTCCGATGCGCCGCACAAAATCCGGAACAGGCTTTTTATATTCCGGCGCGAACATCCCCATCTCCAAAAGTTCCTGCTTTAATCTCTGGAACCGCTCATAGAGGGCGCCCTCGCCGTCTAAGCGGACCTCCCTCGCATAGAGTTGGTATGCGCCGTTTCTTTCATAGACCGCAATACTCCCAAGCACGACCACCTGCTGCCCTTCGCACATACGAAAAGAGAGCCCGCCTCGCTGCCCGGCAAACATAATGCAGGCAATCGTTCCAGACTCATCCTTTAACGAAAAATATATATGTCCCGAGGTATGGTACTTTAAATTCGACACCTCGCCCTTCACATAGATGCAATTCAGCATGTAATCCTGAGCAAACATGTTCTTGATATAAGCATTCACCTGTTTTACCGAATATACATTACGTGCCATCTTTCACCTCTGTTTCCTATTATCCTAAAGGGTGCAGCCAGGACGCATCAGGAATCTTCTTTCTTCTCAACGGGTGCGAGCTTCGCCAGCACTCCGTTGATAAAGGATGGGCCGTCGTCACTGGAATACTTCTTCGCAAGCTCCACCGCCTCGTCGATCGCAACGCCTACCGGGACATCATCGTCCCAGCGCATCTCATAGACAGCAAGCCGCAGGATGCTAAGATCCGCCTTGTTCATGCGGGTCGTCTTCCAGCCCTTCGCCGTGTCATTGATCAGCTTGTCAATCTCCCCAAGGCTCTCGCCGATCCGCCCTGTCTTCACCCTGATATACTCCAGATCCTTTTCCCCGGCATCGGAAATCCCCTCGAGATAAAGCTCGGTCTGCGCCTTCTGATCCTGAGCGTCATTGAACTCCATCCCGAATACCAGCTTAAAGATATGGTCTCTTAATTCTGTTCTTTTCACTTAGTTCTCCTCCGGCATCTCCACTCCGGTAATCCGGATATTGACATCCGCAACATCAAGCCCGGTCATATTCTCGATGGCCGCCTTTACCTTCTCCTGGACTTTTCCTGTCGTCTCCTTGATGTTATAGCCGTATTTCAGATTCAGCCTCAGTGCCGCCGTCACGATCCCCTCTAACACATCTACTTTCACACCCTTGGACATAGACTTAACGCCAAGCCTGCTGGCGATATCCTTCGTCGTGCTCCCTGCCATGGAGGCTACGCCGTCCACTTCCATCGCCGCCAACCCGGCAATGACTGCGACTACCTCGTCCGCGATCTTAACCTCTCCGAGATTCTCTTCTGTCTTTATGGTATACGTATTTTTTTCTTCTTTGCCCATATCACTAAACCTCCTCGTCTGGTTTTACATGTCTTTCATTATAACAAATTTCTGGTCTTTTGCAAAGGTTTTTTCCTTACCATGCAAACTGCCTGATGCTACTTCGCAAACTCTGTCAGGATAAGGCCTTCATTTCTCTCCTGGGTCATGCGAATGCTCCACTCATTGACAAACAGAAGAAGGGGCCTGTCTTTTAAATCTTTCACCTTCTTCATATCCGAAGTTCCCGTCAGCCTGTCAAGATTGATATCTTCGTTACCGATCCAGCGGATATACTCATACGGAAGGTTGTCCATGCGGATCTCTACATTATACTCATTCTCCAGGCGGAACTTCAGCACGTCAAACTGCAGCACGCCCACCACGCCCACGATGATCTCCTCCATACCGGTATTGTACTCCTGGAAGATCTGGATGGCGCCCTCCTGGGCGATCTGGTTGATCCCTTTCACAAACTGCTTGCGCTTCATCGTATCGATCTGTCTGACTCTGGCGAAATGCTCCGGCGCAAAGGTCGGGATCCCCTCGTAGGAAAAACGGTCACCGGAGGCGGTCAGTGTATCCCCAATGGAAAAAATCCCCGGGTCAAATACGCCGATGATATCCCCGCCGTAAGCCTTTTCTACTATCTTTCGCTCTTTGGCCATCAATTGCTGGGGCTGCGACAGACGTACCTTTTTGCCTCCCTGCATATGGTATACATCCATCCCCGCCTCGAATTCCCCGGAACAGATCCGCATAAAAGCGATCCGGTCCCTGTGAGCCTTGTTCATATTCGCCTGTATCTTGAATACAAAAGCAGAAAAGTACGGCTCCTCCATGGGATCTATCTCACCCTTATCCGACATCCGCGGCAGCGGAGACGTAGTCATGGAAAGGAAATGCTGTAAAAATGTCTCCACCCCAAAGTTGGTAAGCGCCGATCCAAAAAATACCGGCGACAGCTCGCCTTTGCTGACTAACTCCTGGTCAAACTCTGCTCCGGCGCCGTCTAAAAGCTCGATCTCCTCCAAAAGCTTTTCCTTCTGCTCAGAAAGGATCAGTGTATCCATCTCAGGGTCATCCAGTGCCACTTTGCGCACTTCCCCCTGGGTCGTGCCTTTATGCGTCTCAGAAAAAAGCTCGACCTTCCTTGTCTCTCTGTCGTATACTCCCCGAAACTCCTTGCCGGAGCCGATGGGCCAGTTCACGGGACAGGTGGCGATGCCGAGTTCATTTTCAATATCGTCTAAAAGCTCAAAGGTATCAAGGGCTTCCCTGTCCATCTTATTGATAAAGGTAAAGATCGGGATATGGCGCATCGTGCATACCTTGAATAATTTCCTCGTCTGCGCCTCCACACCCTTCGACGCGTCGATGACCATCACCGCCGAGTCCGCCGCCATCAGCGTCCGGTACGTATCCTCCGAGAAATCCTGATGCC
>CANAPP010000062.1 GCA_947363565.1 uncultured Lachnospiraceae bacterium
GGATAGCATATTTTGTTGAAGTTCTTCTATTATTTATCTAGCACAACAGGTTAAGGTCAGGCAGATTAGTCCCTGTCTCCCATCTGGAAACAGTTCTTCCGGAAACACCCAGGATTTCCGCCAGCTGCTCTTGTGTAAGCCCCTTTTCACTGCGGAGCTGTTTCAAAAAGTATCCAATCTCTTTTTGGTTCATAAGCTTTTCTCCTTTCGCATACAGACTACCTTTTTTTGGCACCGATGAACACGACACAAAGCGAGAAATGCCGCGAATCCCGCACCGGACAGCAATGTCTGTTTTTAATCTTTTGCCCTGTCAGCCATTTTATCAAATTTCTTGCTGACTCACAAACATTTCTTGACGGTATCATCGGCTCCGTCTATGTCCAGCAATCCTGGCATTGATATATTCATGGAGCATAAATATAAAAAACGCCCGAAAAATAAAGAAAAATCTGTACAAATCATACGTTGACAATTTATTAACAGCTTATTATAGTAAATAGCAGATTGGAATTTTATGATTTTAGGAGGAATATTGCCCATGATAAGAGGATTGGACACTACGGTCAGAAAGATCCGCAGACAGGTTTTTGAAGAGGTGGCAAGGTTAGGATTTACGGTGGATGATGAGAATCTCAAGGATGAGATGGAGGCGATCCCCTACCGCATGGTAAATGAGGATGCCAATTACAGAGACAGCATCTACCGCGCCCGCGCGATCGTGCGCGAGAGGTTAAGGCTTGCCATGGGCCTGTCGCTGCGCCCGGAGAATCAGCCGACTCCGCTGACTGCCGGATTGGAGGCCAGCAATATCTCGGACAAATACTATGAGCCGCCGCTTATGCAGGTGATTCCGTCGGCGTGTATGGCGTGTGAGGAGAGAGGCTATGAGGTCAGCAACGTATGTAAAGGATGTCTTGCACACCCTTGTATGGAAGTATGCCCCAAGGGAGCAATCTCATTTGTAAACGGAAAATCTTACATAGACCAGGAGAAATGTATCAAGTGCGGCAAGTGCAAGTCCGCCTGTCCGTATGATGCGATTTCCAGAAAGCAGCGCCCGTGTGCGGGAGCCTGCGGCGTGGGCGCCATCGAGTCCGATGCCAAAGGGCGCGCGGTGATCAACAACGACAAGTGCGTATCCTGCGGGATGTGCATGGTGAACTGCCCGTTTGGGGCAATCTCGGACAAGTCCCAGATCTTCCAGCTTGCCCATGCCCTGATGAAAGGGGATGAGGTTATCGCGGAGATTGCGCCGGCGTTCGTCGGGCAGTTCGGGGATAATATCACGCCGAGGAACTTAAAGGCTGCCCTGCATGAGCTTGGATTTTCACAGGTTTACGAGGTTGCCCTGGGCGCGGATATCGGAGCCGTCGCGGAGGCGCACCACTATGTGAAGAAGGTGACCACCGGGGAACTGCCGTTCCTTCTCACTTCCTGTTGTCCGTCCTGGGCGATGCTTGCAAAGAAGTATTTCCCGGACATGGTAGACCAGGTTTCCCAGGAGCTTACGCCGATGGTGGCGACTGCCCGCACGATTAAGCAGGAGCATCCCAACGCGAGAGTGGTGTTCATCGGGCCGTGCGCGGCGAAGAAACTGGAGGCCATGAGAAGGACGGTCCGCAGTGACGTGGATTTTGTAGTGACCTTTGAAGAACTTCAGGCGATGTTCGATGCTAAGGATATCGACCTTGAGAAGTACGCGGCTGAGTCTTCTTTCCACAACGCCACAGGCGCAGGACGCGGCTACGCCGTTGCCGGAGGGGTTGCGGACGCCATCGAGCGGTGCGTCAAGGAATACTATCCGGGCGTTGAGGTAAATATCGAACATGCAGAAGGGCTTGCGGACTGCAAGAAGGTGCTTTCCCTTGCGAAGGCAGGCAGGATGAACGGATGCCTGATCGAGGGCATGGGCTGCCCGGGCGGATGTGTCGCAGGTGCGGGGACGAATATCCCGATTCCGAGCGC
This sequence comes from uncultured Lachnospiraceae bacterium, assembly GCA_947363565.1. Lineage (GTDB taxonomy): Bacteria > Bacillota > Clostridia > Lachnospirales > Lachnospiraceae > MD308. Next base: position 1,969 of record CANAPP010000062.1, read on the forward strand.
GCAGAAGAAGATCAAAGACTTTGTAAAAGCGTCCTCTAAGCCGCTGCCGCCGGAAGAATTGGTGGAGATAGAATTAAAATAATCATTAGAATACGCGGAGAAGAAAGAGTGCAGGCGGCTGTGCTCTTTTTTCTGTCCATATGCAGATCCAATACCCCGCTGCAGGCAGAGGCATCAAACTTACAATGCTGCAGAGCGGCGGGATATCCGGCCCTGGCGGCAGTTATCAAATGTGCATGCAAATATGCCCACTCGGCATGTTTTCCGCGGGAATAAATACCAGCGGAAATTTAATACCGGTTTAATCTTTGTTTTATAAGATAACAGACGATAGAAGAAAAAATGATGTAATAAGGGGAGAAGACATGAAGAAAACACACAGATTAATCGCGGTATTACTGATCCTGGCCATGGGAATCTCCGGGATTTCACAGACAGCGCTGGCAATGGAGCCGGGGAAGGCGCCGGAACAGTCAAACATCGACAGCGGGGAAGAGGAAGGCAAGCTGGATCCGGCCAAAGGAGACAAGGAGGAGACGCAGGCTTTGGAAACGGGATATCCGAAGGAAGAAACTTCGGGCGAAGACGAATCCTCCGTAACTGACCCTACAGCGTCAGACGAAGAGAGACAGGAAAAGGCAACGGAATATCCAGATGGAGTGAAGTCTGCGGATACTTCCCAGGCAGAGCCGGGAACAGAGGGCGAAGGATCATCGGAAGATACAGAAGTTCCTGAGGATTTCGACGATCCGGGCCGCGGCCGTCTAAGCGGCGAAGAGATCCCGGAGGAATTCTTCGGAGACAGTGCCATGATGCGGGCGGCCTCAACGGGCATCACCCACAACAGCAAATTTTCCGGTTATACCATCAAACAGGGCATCGATGTGTCCAAGTGGAACGGTACGATCGATTGGAAATCCGTAAAAAACGCAGGGATTGAATTTGCCTTTGTGCGGACGTCCTACAGAGGGACGAGCACGGGAAGCCTGGCCACAGATCCGACAGCGGCAGCGAATATGAAAAATGCAGCGGCGGCCGGCGTGAAGGTGGGCGCATACATATTTTCCCAGGCCATTACCGAGGCCGAGGCGGTGCAGGAAGCGGAATACCTGCTGAAAACCGTTAAGGGATACGACATCACTATGCCGTTAGTCTTTGATTTTGAATACTATGAGGGAGGACGCCTTTCCAATAAAAAGCTGAGCAGGCGGGCGCAGACGGACATCTGCCTTGCCTTCTGCGAGCGGATAAAGAAGGCGGGCTACACGCCGCTGGTGTACGCCAATAAAAGTATGCTGTCTTCGGATCTATACGCGTCGGAGATCAGCGCCAAGGCCCCCGTCTGGCTGGCACATTACACGACAAAGACGGACTATTCGGGAGATTATGATTTCTGGCAGTATACCTCCACGGGAAAGGTATCCGGGATTACGGGAAATGTGGACATGAATTTCTGGTACAGCAGGCCGGGGAGCTCCGCCTCCTTCGGAAATGGCAGCCAGACATCAGTCTCAACAGGAATTGCAAAGCCGGGGACGCCGAAGCTTACCGGGAAGGCTGCGTCCTACGACCAGATAAAACTGTCCTGGAACAAGGCATCGGGCGCTTCCGGGTATATCCTGTACCGCTACGATTCCTCCAAAAAGAAATACGTAAGGATCAAGACCATCACAAGCGCCGGCAACCTTTCTTATAAAGACACCGGCAGGAGCATGGCCGCAACCTACAAGTATAAGCTCAAATCCTACAAGAAATCCGGCGGGCAGACCGTTTATTCTGCCGCGTCGAAGGCAGTCAGTGTAAAGACGGACTCCACCATGACCGGCAAGACCAACGGTACAGGCATCGCCGTCCGCTCCGGCCCGTCTTCGTCAAAGAAGGTATTAAAGAAGCTGGGCATAAATATCGGTGTGACTATAACCGGCACAAGCGGAGGGTGGTACCGCATTTCCCTTAAGGTAAACGGGAAGACGAAGACGGGATATGTGAGCAAATCCTACATTACGATCATCCGAAAGCCCACGCTCAAGGTTTCGGCGGAGTCGAAAACCGGGATTAAACTGTCCTGGAATGAGATATCCGGCGCAAGCGGCTACCAGATTCAGCGCTATGATGCTTCCAGGAAGAAATACGTGACCGTAAAATGGGTGAAAGACGGTGCGAAAACTACGTATATCAACAGCGGCCTTAAGAAGAATACCACCTATAAGTACCGGATGCGGTCTTATAAGACCGTGAAAGGGAAAAAGATCTACAGCTATTACTGTACGGCCAAAAGTGCGAAGACGAACTAATCAAGGGGATATTCTTCCACGATCCGTCCATCCTCTATCTGGATGATCCTGTCCGCCATCCGGGCGATCTCCGGATTATGGGTGATCATCACGATGGTCTGGCGGAACTCGTGGCCGGTCATTTTAAGGAGGCCGATGACGTCGTTGCTCGTTTTGGAGTCAAGATTCCCTGTCGGTTCATCGGCAAGGATGATGGAGGGCTTGGAAGCGAGGGCACGGGCGATGGCCACGCGTTGTTGCTGGCCGCCGGAGAGAGTGCCCGGCAGGCTGTCGAGCTTGTCGTTTAGCCCTAAAAGCTTTGCCACTTCCAGGATAAAATCTTCATCCGGCTTTCGGCCGTCCAGGGTGATGGGAAATACGATATTTTCCCAGGCGGTCAGGACGGGGATGAGGTTGTAGTTTTGGAAGACGAACCCGATCTGTTTGCGCCGGAAGATGGTGGCCTGGTCGCCGTTCAGTGCGGAGAGCTCTGTACCGCCGATCTTCACCGAACCGGCCGTCGGGGTGTCGAGACCGCCCAGCATATTGAGGAGGGTGGATTTCCCGCTGCCGGAGGTTCCGACGACCGCCACGAAGTCACCCTGCCGGATATTAAGGTCCACGCCGTCTAAAGCGCGGACCTTTGTCTGGCCGCTGCCGTAATATTTGCGCAAGCCCTCGGCGCGCAGGATGACCTTGCCGCCTGCGATCCTGTCTGTCTGCATTTTGTGTGCTGTCTTTCTGTTCATATTCTGTAATCCTCCTTGCTTTATACTCTATAGAGCAACTGTTTTTTGCAATGGCCATATGATTTTCATATGGTATAGTTTTGTTTGTACGGCTCCGAAGCTGTGCCTATTCGGCAACCCGCAGTTTTTCGATGATACTTCCCTTATGGAAAGCCTTCAGCGCTGCGGCCGGGATGACGGCTCCGAGGATCAGGAGCAGTGCGCAGGCGGCGATGGCCGAAAGCAGCGTAAAATGAAAGGTAAACTGCCAGTTAGGATCGATCAGCCCGCGGATCAGCGTGTTTCCCAGCAGGACGGAAAGAAGCAGCCCCATGCCGCAGCCTCCGGCGGCGTAGAAAAATCCTTCCCACACCATCATCTTCCTTAACTGTCCTTCGGTCATGCCGATGCTCTGCATGGTGGCAAATTCGTGGCGCCTGGTGAGAATAGTGGTCACCAGCGTGTTGAACAGGTTTAAGGTGCCTGCGATGCCGAAGATGGCGCCGATGAGCCCACCGATCAGATGGATGATCGTCAGGGTGTTTTCTGCATTTTTCCGGGCCATGTCGGCGGACACGTAGTCTAAGCTGCTTGCGCCGGAAGCGATGGTATCCTTGAGGAAAGCGTTCATGTCCCTGCGGCGGCTCTCTTCTACATCGAAGGAATATTTATAGACGGTGGGCGTATCGTATATGCGCTTATACAGGCTTTCCGGCATGTAGAGGAACAGGCCGTCATTGCCCACCACCATGGGGCCGTTGGCGGTGTAGCCGATCTCCTGGTCATCCCCGTTAAGGGCAGCCTTTGCCAGGACCGGAAGCTTTATCGTCTCTTTCCCGGCTTTTCGCACGGTAACCATATCTCCGATCTGTACCATGTCCAGATCAGCATCGATGGTCATGGTGTTGCGGTCAGTATTAACGCCCACCAGTACGCCCTCGCCCTTTTTCATCTTGTCGTACAGCAGATGGATGTCGGTTTCTCCCTCCTGGATGTCGAGACGGGAGAGGGCAGTCTTATCCATGCCGTATACGTTGCAGAGCGGATATCCGTCTTCGCCCAGGCCGAAGTTAAACCCGTCTTCGGTTATCCCACAGCGTCTCCCGTATTTTTCGTCCTCGTAAGTCTCGGAAAATTCCACGCCGAAATCATAGGTCACATCCGTATCCTCCAGTGTATTTTTATAGATCCGAGTAAGGCCTGTCACGCCGGGCTGTCTGCTTATGGCGTCCATGACAGACGGCTCAAGCCCGTGCTCCCGGAGGGAGAATCCTTTAAGGCCGTTGGTGGAGACAGCATTTACCACCGCAAAGTCGGTCCGGATGACGTAGTCCACCTGTTTTTCCACATCGAGGCTTGCGGCGGCGATGCCGGTGCTGTTGAGCAGGATGATGCACAGGGCCAGGGACAGGAAGATAAATGCGGTGCGCCGTTTGTTCCTTCCCAGGTTCGTAAAGGCCAGATGAAGGATACCTGCGCGCCCAGTCCGCCTTTTCACCTTAGGGGAACGTTGCTTTTTCCTGCCCTTCTTCCCCGCATCGGATTCCACGTAGCGGAATGCCTCGATGGGCGGGGTGTCCGCCGCGGTCTTTACCGGCTTTCTTGTGCTGAAAAATACGGTGACGGCGGTGAGTGCCCCGGCTCCCAGGAAGATGACCGGAGAGGGCGAAGCGGTGGCGGCGATGGTCTTATAATCCATGGAAATGATACTCATTACGGTAGGAAGCGCCGCTCTCCCGATGAAATATCCGATAAGGAGACCGACAGGGACACCGACGGCAGATAAAAGGGCCGCCTGCCGGTTGATCAGCATCTTCACCTGCCGCCTGCTCATGCCGATGGTGCGGTAGAGCCCGTAACGGCGGATCTCCTGCATCACGGCGATGTCGAACACGTTATAGATCAGAAGGTATCCGCAGAAGATGAACAGGAGCATAAGGAGCCCGCCCAGCAAAAGGGTGCGCGCAGGAAATGGCTGGTTGGTAGCGGTGTTGAGGGTGAAAGGCAGGTAATTGTCCGCGGCCATCTCGCAGGGATCACCGCCGATGTCCCGGATAAATGCATTTGCCTTATCCGTTAGGCCGTGTATGCGCGAAGCAGTGATGTCCGCCCAGTAAGTTCCCGCCATCGCCCTGTCCTTGTCATAGGTATAGGTAAAGATTTCCGGGTGGGCGTCAGGAAAGTCTGTTCCAGCGGCCATTATGCTGAGCTGCGAGTTGGCAGCCTCATACCAGCCAGAGACGGTCATGGTAAGGGCGTATTCCTTTCCGTGGGCCATGAAACAGACAGGGATTTTTTCGCCTGTCCTGGGCTTTCCGCCAAGCTCTCTGATGGCCGCGTCAGAGGTGACGATCTCGTCCGCTGCTTCCGGGAAATCCCCGTGGGTGGGCGTACAGAACATATACTCTGCCTCCGTCTCATCCAGCACGTCGAACTCGATGTTGTGCCGCGTGGTATTGGAGAGGAAACCAACCGGCATCCGAAGGCCGTATGCTTGAATAAAACCGGCATCTTTAAGGGTGCCGTACTGTTCCTTTGTCATATTGCGGAAATCGCCGTCCGAGCGGTTTCCTTTCTGTATCTGCATGGTCAGCGTCATCGATTCCATGGCGCCGGATACTAAAGTGGATACCGTGGTGAAAAGGACTGCGGTCAGCGCAACCGACAAAACGGCGATCAGGTTTCTCATCCGGCCGGCACGTAAACTCCGGCGGATAAGGGTACTTAACATATGGTTCATGATGTGAATCCTCCTTCAGTCGTTGCTGGTATAACAATTCATGCATGCCTGCTGTACTGATACAAAGGATAACAGATGAAAGTTACAATAAAGGTACAGGAAAGTTACATTTTTGTACCTTTTAAAAGATAGGAACAGCTTTTGCGAATATCCAGAGAAATAATAGATGTACAGGATAAAAGAGATAAAAGAAATACTTACACGCTTTCCCTCGTTGATGATTATATAACAGGATCAACGGAAGGGCGAGAATCATCATCCACTGATACTGAACCGTAAATATGTTCCCGCCGATGTCCATAGGGGAAATTCCGATTATTACAGACAACAGGTATTCTATGCCGTAAGAAATGCCTGTCCCTATTATCGGAATTAATTTCCCGATTTTCCATAAAATAACGGGAACAATCTGAGTGGACATAAAAAACATATACATGACGACAAATATCGCATATGATAGAATAAATCTTTTCCTGTCAGAATAAGTCAGATACATGATAATTCCCAGAGCAACAAATATAAGCCCGCCTTCCATTGTAAATATACTCCCCAGAAGAGCTGGTATCAAATAGAAACAGGCGCTTTCCATATTCGCGTCACTGGTCGCACACAGATAACCGCATATTATGCAGGTAATAACCTGATATGCGATATACAGCTTTAATGCGTTTATCCAGGAAACAATCTTTCTGCTTTTTCTTGACTCTAAAATTCCTCCTATGCATGCAATAACAAACAGCGTCCGGAAAAAATTCAATTCAATCTGTGTAAGCATCTGAATAACAGCCATTACGACACTTGCTAAATACAGCCTTAATCTATACACTTGTAATAGAACGAGTATATTTTAATCCATTAACAACACCAAAAATAAAAACCGGTGCCGCCACTCGCCCTATCCAATGCAACGGCAAGGATATCGGCAGATCCGGAAAAAAATAGGCAATGTGGTCTAAAAGCATAGCAATTATAGCAATTATTTTCATAATGAAAATGTTCATTTTAAATTCTCCTTAGGGAAAAGTCCCATAGATACCGACATCTATCTGCCCTCAATCTCTGCTTTTCTTTTGTCGATCAGCTCCCGCAGCCGGTCAATCTCTGAAATATCCGTCTCAATACTGATGAAGGAGGCAATCAGTGAGGAGCGGGAGGCGTCCCCGAGGATGTCCTTGTAAGTTTCGCTGAAGTATTCGTCCTTGGACAGCAGCGGACGGTAGCGCCGGCTTAAGACAGTCCCGCTGTGCACGATATCTGCCACTTCAATGGCCTCTGCCTTGATCAGGACGCGCAGGCAGGCCTGGACGGTGTTGATGTTAAGGCTTTCGTGAAGCTTTACAATATCGGATGCCATAAGCGGCTCATCGCTGTTCCAGAGGAGCTTCATGACCTCTAACTGCTGTTTGCTGAGTTTCTTTTTCATCGTATCACCTCATTTTCTATCATGCCGGACGGCATGATCTATATTTATTATACTAAAAATATAAGATTAAAGCAATGAATTATCAATAATTTACTGATATAAAAGGACAGACAGAGTGAAATTTCGGGACTTGCTTTACAAAGACTGCGTGCTTATATGATCCGCCCGTCTTTCATCTGTATCACCCGGTCGGCAAGCTGCGCAAGCTCCGGATTATGGGTGATGAGGATCAGCGTCTGGCGGAAGCTTTCCGTTACCGTCTTCATCATCCCCGAGATATTCTGGCTGGTCCTGATGTCGAAGCTCCCGGTGGGTTCGTCGGCCAGGATGATGGAAGGCCTGGTGATAAAGGCCCGGGCAATAGCCACGCACTGCTGTGCCCCGCCGGAGAGCATGTAAGGGTAGTCCTTGAGCCTGCCGGTAAGGCCGAGCATGCCGGTAAGTGCAAGGAGGTAAGCCCTGTCCGGGCGAAGATTGTCGAGAGCCAGCGGGAATAAAATATTCTCCTCTACGGTAAGCTCGGGCACCAGATGATAGCCCTGGAACACGAAACCGATGTTCCGGCGGCGGAATATGGTAAGCTCATCGTCGTTTAGCCTGGAAAAATCAGTGCCGTCGACGGTGACGGAGCCTTCCGTCGGCGCATACAGCCCGCCGATGATATTAAGAAGCGTCGTCTTCCCGGAGCCGGACGCTCCCACGATGGCGGTAAATTCCCCCTTTTCCATGGAGAGGGTGATGCCGTCAAGAGCCTTAACCTGCCGGGCACCCTCCCCGAAATATTTTTTCACGTTCTGTATCGTTACAATGTCCATGGGTTTTCCTTTCTCAGCTCAATAAAAATACGGAAAATGTACTGCCTTTGCCCACTTCCGACTTTACGCTGATATATCCCTTCTGCCGGGTGATGATGCTGCGGGCCAGGTAAAGCCCGAGCCCCACGCCTTCCTCAGCGGCTGTCTCCTGGGTCCGGTAAAACCTGCGGAACACGTCATGATAATGAGCGACAGCGATCCCGATCCCTGTGTCCGCGATATCGATGCGGGTGTAAAACAGCCAGGGTCGCACGCATATACTGATCTTTCCGCCGGCGGGTGTGTACTTTACCGCATTGTCCAGGATATTTTCAAACGCCTCGGCAGTCCACTTTGTATCGTGGCGGACGGTGACGGTGCTTTCGCAGTCCACATCGATCCGGATGTTTTTCTGTGCTGCCTTTGTAAAAACGGTGCCAACAGCCTGGGCGATCGTATCGTACAGCGGGCGGTCTTCCATGTGTAGGATAAAGGTCCCGGTCTCCAGCCGGGACATCTTGATGAGGGAGGAAAGCAGGAAGTCAAGCTTGTTAACCTGTGCTGCCATCGTCCCGAGGAATTCTTCGCGCTTTTCATCGGTGAGGGGATGATCCTTAAGGATGCCCGTGAACATCCGGATATTTGCCATGGGCGTCTTTACCTGATGGGAGATGTCGCTGACCAGTTCCTGGATGAGCTGCCGGTCGTGCTCGCTTTCCTGCTTTGCTTCGAGCATCCGGTTGTAGTACACAAGGAGGCGGCTTTGCACCTTGGACAGGTCAGTCTCCTCGTAAGGACGGTAATTTTCCGGCTTATGTCCCTCCATAAGGGCGTCGATGGTCTCGCAGACGTCGTTGGCAAAGTCAGCCTGTCTCCGCTTTGCCGCCTCTCGCAAAAACAGGGCGCAGAGAAAGACAGCCGCGCCAGAGAGCATAAGGCAGGGACGGATGACTGCGGGCGAAAGGAAGTCAAAGAGCACGCCGCATAAGGTAAGGGCGGCTCCCGGGATAAGGAAGATCAGTTGAAAGGGCAGATAGGCTGTGTTTAAACTTTTCATTGCTTTTCTCCTGTCCAGATGTAGCCCATCCCCCGCACGGTCTGGATATAGGAGTGGGCATTATCCTCGATCTTACCCCGCAGCCGGTTCATGGTAACGGTCAGGGTGTGGTCGTCGATAAAATTGCCGTCGCAGTCCCAGAGCTTTTCAAGAAGAAGCCTGCGGGTCACCAGATTTCCCGCATTGGCGATGAGGAGCTTGAGCAGCTTATATTCGTTGGGGGTGATGGAGAGCTTTTCTTTGCCCCGTATTGCCGTGAGGGCATTAAAGTCAAGCTGTAAGCAGCCGTCGTCGTAATATTCGCCGGAAGGTTTCGCGCCAAAGCTCCCCCGCCGCAGCGCTACCTCAATGCGCCGCTTTAAGATCTGGGTGTGGAAGGGCTTGGTGATATAGTCATCCGCGCCCAGGTCAAAGCCGTTGAGGATATCCTGTTCCATGTCATTGGCCGTCAGGAAGATGACCGGTATATCCGGAATTCCTACTTTGACCTCCTTACAGAAGTCGAACCCGTTCCCGTCCGGCAGGTTCACATCCAGAAGGATAAGATGATATTCCCCGTCAAAAAGAAGCTGCCTCGCCTTCTCAAGGGTATAAGCCGCCGCGGTCAGATACCCGTCCGTATCCAGCTCAAAACAAAGTCCCGCGCTTAACGCCAGGTCATCTTCGATCACTAAAATTCTCTTCATCGTAAACTCCTTTCGTATACAGAACCGCGTCCGCCTACCGGACGACCACCACCTGCTGCGTATATTCGTGGATAAATGGCTCCTTATATTTCTCCGTCACGATCCGTTCATAAAGATTCGCCGCAAAGACATCCCCCGCCATCATCCTCCGGCCGGTATCCGAAAGCGCGTCCGCATGGGAGAGCCTGGTGATCAACGGCGTATCGCTGTATTTTTTGATGAGGGATAAAAGCTTCTGTCCGTCCCGGCGAAGGCCAAGCACTCTGGCGTACTGGCAGTACCCGGCCTTCCGGTAATCTTCCATATGGGATTTCCGGATATCCAGGAGGATATGGAACAGGCACCGGCTGATGCGTGAGTAGGTGATGTCCTTTGTCTTTAAAAACTGGCAGAACTGGTCGATGGTGATAAGGTGGCCTGCGTGGCGCAGGATCCGGTTAGCCAGCTCCTCATTGACATCCAGGTATTCCGTCAGAGATTCGCTTGTTTCCGTCAAAAGCTTGTAACCAAGGAGCACGGAAAAGTCGTTGGCATAGACCGGATAACGGATATGGTGGGTATCCTCAAGGAACCGGATACAGCTTCTTGGCACCTCCTGCTCAAGGCGCATGAGTACCTCGGAAAGGCTGGGCTCATCGAACATACCCGTGCTTTCTGCGCTGCCGTCCTCAAGGCTTAAGGAATGCCCGGCGTGGGCCAGAAGCTTTCGGATAGCGGAGGCGGAACTGTAGCCGGAGCTTAAGGATTCGTCGTGGTAGCCGGAGACGATCCGTTTGATGGTGCAGGCTTTCATGCCGCTTTTTTTCCTGCGCAGCGCCTTGATGTACTCGATGCCCAGGATGTTGTTGGGCTGTTCTAAGACTTCACTCAGGCGCTCATCCTGAAAATATTCCTTAAGCGCCCACTGGCGGGCAAGGGGGAAAGAGGCACCCTGAGAGAGAAAACGTCTCAGCAGTTCTTTATATTTTTCTGGTTCTTCCGTGATCACGCAGGCAATTTCATCCAAGATACCGTAGTCTCCGCATTCGCTCCCGAAGCAGATGGAGTCGATGCAGCCGAGATGTTCAAGGAGGGAGACTGCTCCCTCGGCAAAGTATTCCGCACTGCCGGTGGAAAAGCAGACGGGTAGCTCTAACACAAGAGGAACCCCCGCTTCCAAGGCAACTTCCGCCCGGATATGCTTTGGCATGATGGCAGGGGCGCCCCGCTGGACGAAGTCTCCGCTCATGACGACCACCACCGCGTCCGCCCCGGTGATCTCCTTTGCTTTTCTGATATGGTATAAATGCCCGTTGTGAAAGGGGTTGTATTCTGCGATCAATCCGACAATTTTCATGGGAATCTCCTTAATAACTTGTATATTCGTCTGGAATTGATTATACTATATCTTGACAGGGTTCGCAAACCATATACCAAAAGGCTGTTTTTTCAGCAGTTTGGCTTTTGCCAAGCGTCTATATGGCCGTGAATTTTAGATATGCACTAGAAAAGGATAAAATAAAATTACAGCGAACCCGGTTGTAATTGATCATTAAGGCAAGGAAGGAGGGGGAGGTTTGAGTACGAACCGTGAGTTTGGAAATGTCAGCGCCGAAGAATGGGGTGACGCGGTTGCCCGGAATGAGTTCGACCATGATTACAAGGAAGAACGTGAGGAACTGACCATCGAGCGTATTCAGGAAATGCTGGAAAAACGCCAGTTCAAAGAGCTGAAGGAAGAACTGGAGAATAATATGTACCCCGTTGACCTTGCGGATATTCTGGAGGATGTGAATGAGAAACAGTTAGTGCTCATTTTCCGGCTGCTGGTGAAGGAAGAGGCAGCGGAGACATTTTCCTATATGAACAGCGATCTTCGGGAGGTGCTGATCGGCGCCCTGACGGACTCGGAGCTTGAGGAGGTCATGGAGGAGATGTACCTTGACGATACGGTTGACGTGCTGGAAGAGATGCCGGCCAATGTGGTGGATCGGCTTCTTCTGGTGACTAACGAAGAGAAGAGGGTACGGATCAACCAGCTTTTACAGTACCCGGAGGACAGCGCCGGCAGCGTTATGAACGTGGATTACATCGCCCTCAGCAGGGAGATGACGGTGGAGGACGCGATTTTAAAAATCCGTCAGGTGGGTCTTAACCGGGAGACCATCTACACCTGCTATGTGACGGAGAAAAAGCAGCTCATCGGCGCGGTGGATATTAAAGATCTCCTGACGACGGGCGAGTCCAGGATCATCGAGGAGATCATGGATACGAACATGCTTTACGCCCAGACAACGGACGATCAGGAGGAAGTGGCGAGGACGATCATGAAATACGGTCTGATCGCGCTGCCTATCGTGGATCATGAGCACTGCATGGTAGGGATCGTTACCGTTGACGACGCGATGATCGTCCTGCAGGAGGAGGAGACGGAGGATATCAGTATCATGGCCGGTGTCAATCCTAATGACGAGTCGTACTTCGGGACGACAGTGTTTGAGCATGTAAAGAGCAGGATCCCCTGGCTTTTGTTCCTGATGCTTTCGGCTACCGTGACACAGATGATCATGAACAGTTACGAGGCGGCGATCGCGGTGATGCCCCAGCTTACCGGATTTGTTCCCATGCTCACCGGGACCGGCGGAAACTGCGGCTCCCAGAGTTCGTCCCTGGTCATCCGCGGGCTTGCGGTGGGAGAGATTGAGTTTCGTGACCTCTTTAAAGTCATCTGGAAGGAGATCCGGGTGGCAGTGTGCGTAAGCCTTATCCTGGCGGTCATCAACGGCCTTCGGATCATGCTGATGGGGCAGGGCGACGTTATGATGGCGCTCACCATCGGCGTTACGATGGCCTGTACGGTCATCATCGCGAAAGTGGTGGGATGCAGTCTGCCTCTGCTGGCGAAAAAAATCGGGCTTGACCCGGCGATCATGGCGACGCCGCTGATTTCTACACTGGTGGATATCAGTACCATCAGCGTGTACTTCGCGATTGTCAGCGGGGTGTTCCATCTGCGGGTGTAGATGGCAAAAAGTAGATAGAGACTGTAAATATAAAAAATGGGGAAATAAAAATGGATGACATTACTGTGAGGCCACGAAGAGCGGCAGCGCTCCTTGGATGCCGTAAATTCTATTTCCGGATGGAAACGGAAGGAATCGTTGTAGTTGAATCATTTGGAAAGCAAACAGTAATTCGTTACGAGGATATCTCTGCGTTGTTGTTTCTCAATATGAGCAAAAACCAGGCGGTGATTTTACTTGGGAGAAAAAATGAAAGGCTCTTAAATTTTTCCTCTGCGGATATGATAAATGCAGACAAGGCGATTGACATTTTAAGGATGAAGAGAATTCCTTCCATTAATCTGTCTGAGAGACTAGAACGATGGCAGGATATTGACGAATATATGCCGGCCTTGTCGTGGAGTGAGCGTTTTGTCTGCCGCCCGCAGGTTATTGCGATGAAAAGCGCCAGGAGGATTGAAGAGGCAAATGAAGGGAAGAAAATTGAAAAATGGAAGCGGCTTGCATGTGTTGTAGGATGGGCAATGTTTGTGCTGGATATTTTCATCCTTTTGTTTTTGAGAGGCGGTATCCGGACGGCATGCTTTATGTTTGTGCTCCTGTTTGCCTGGGCAATGTATGTATGGATGTATCCGCTCCTGTTCCTTGAGGTGTCCGGGTTTGTAAAAAACAAAAAATATATTATAGAAATGCCGGTTTTTGGTATTTTAGCTGCTTTCTTTTTTTGCCTGACGGGATTTGAGAATTTTGCCTGCGATTTTGGCGATTATCTCGTTTTTGTGGGTATTATAACAGTGTTGTTGCTTATTCCGCTTTTCCTGAAATCATATTTTGGAAAGGAAAAGCCGGATAAAATGAGAGTTCTGGCATCAAGCTTTTTGGCATTGCTGTTGGCATATGCGGTTGTTTTTCCAGTCAACTATATGGTGACCTTTCAGGCTGACAGGCATGAACCGGTTATGGTGAAAAGCAAGGAAATCTATGTCAACAAATTTGCCAGTTATTATGTATATGCAGATTGGAAAGAAGCTGACCATAAGTTTACTGTATCCGAGAAAACATATTATGAAATCCAGAAAGGCGATCGTATGCAGGTGTGTCTGCGGCACAGTATATTTGGGTTCCATTATTGGATATTACATAATGAAGGGCATTGTAAGTGGGGAGAGCTTTAATGTTATCTGAAGGAGACATTTTTGCTGCATATTGCATATGATGTTATGTTGTGAAAATGTGAATGAGAGTGTGTAATAATTGTAATAATATTGTGAGAATACAAAGGAATGTACTGAAAAATAGACATAAAGAGACCTTGTCCGCAAGGTCTCTTTGTATTATAATAGATGTAACTGAGAATAAATGGAAAGGAGTCTATATATCATGGGATTTATAGATGAGATCAAAGCAAAAGCAAAGACATGCAAACAGACAATCGTTCTTCCGGAGACTGAGGACATCCGAACTTATGAGGCGGCAGAGGCTGTGTTAAAAGAGGGTACTGCCAACCTGATCTTAGTGGGCAGCGAGGAAGAGATTGCAAAGAACAAGGGCAGTTTCGACATCAGCGGCGCAACTATCGTTGACCCGGCAAAGAACCCGAAGACGGAAGAGTACATCGCAAAGCTTGTGGAGCTGCGCCAGAAGAAGGGCATGACCGAGGAGCAGGCAAGGGAACTTCTCCTTAACAATTATCTGTACTACGGCGTTATGATGGTAAAGATGAAAGACGCTGACGGTATGGTAAGCGGCGCATGCCACTCTACGGCAGACACTTTAAGACCGTGCCTGCAGATCCTTAAGACAAAGCCTGGCACAAAGCTTGTATCCGCGTTTTTCGTCATGGTAGTGCCGGACTGTGACATGGGCGCGGACGGAACATTTATCTTCGCGGACTCCGGCCTTGAGCAGAATCCGGATCCGGAAAAACTGGCGGCAATCGCTCTTTCCTCCGCAGATTCCTTCCGGGCGCTCACCGGGAAAGAGCCGGTAGTGGCGATGCTTTCACATTCCACAAAGGGCAGCGCAAAACATGCGGATGTGGACAAGGTTGTTGAGGCTACCCGCATCGCGAAGGAGAATGCGCCGGAAGGCCTGATGCTCGACGGAGAGTTCCAGCTTGACGCGGCAATCGTGCCGGAGATTGGTCAGTCCAAGGCGCCGGGCAGCCCGGTTGCAGGCAAGGCAAACGTGCTTGTATTCCCGGATCTTGACGCAGGAAACATCGGCTACAAGCTGGTGCAGAGACTGGCGAAGGCAGAGGCTTACGGCCCGCTCACCCAGGGCATCGCGGCTCCGGTCAACGATTTGTCCCGCGGATGCAGCGCGGCAGACATCGAAGGCGTAGTAGCGATCACAGCCGTACAGTGTATGGCAGCGCAAAACTGAACACTTGGCGAAACATTTCACACTTAGCGAGGTCTTTTCGAGCTTAGCGTGAAAGTTGTTCCGACTGCACAGCAGTTGGAACTTCCCAATAATTACATTTTAAAGAGAGGTAAAGAAAAATGAATGTATTAGTTATCAACTGCGGAAGTTCATCCCTGAAATTCCAGCTTATCAACTCTGAATCCGAGAAGGTCCTGGCAAAGGGACTCTGCGAGAGGATCGGCATCGACGGACGTCTTACTTATCAGCCGGAAGGTGGGGACAAGGCTGTATCGGACAAGGCGATGCCGACACATACCGAGGCGATCCAGTTTGTCATCGACGCGCTGACAGACGCTGAGACTGGCGTAGTTAAGAGCCTTGACGAGATTGGCGCGGTAGGACACCGCGTGGTACATGGCGGGGAGAAATTTGCAAGCTCCGTAGTGATCACAGACGAAGTAAAGAAAGCTATCGAGGAGTGCAACGACCTTGCGCCTCTCCACAATCCGGCGAACTTAATCGGTATCAACGCATGTGAGAAACTGATGCCGGGAACGCCGATGGTAGCTGTATTTGACACGGCTTTCCATCAGACCATGCCGGAGAAGGCATATATGTACGGACTTCCCTATGAGTATTATGACAAATACAAAGTAAGGCGCTACGGTTTCCACGGCACAAGCCACAGCTTTGTGTCAAAGCGGGCTGCAGAGCTTGCAGGAAAGCCTTATGATTCGATGAAGACCATCGTGTGCCACCTTGGAAACGGCGCAAGCATCTGTGCGGTTGAGAACGGAAAATCCGTGGACACTTCCATGGGCCTTACGCCTCTGGAGGGTCTTGTGATGGGAACCCGCTCCGGCGATATCGATCCGGCAATCTTAGAGTTCATCGCAAAGAAGGAGAATCTTGACATCGCGGGGCTTATGAACATGCTGAACAAAAAGTCCGGCGTACAGGGTCTTTCCGACGGACTTTCCAGCGACTTCCGTGATCTTGAGGAGGGCGCGAACAATGGAAATAAGTGCGCGGCAATCGCTCTTTCCGTATTCTGCTACCGCGTGGCAAAATATGTGGGAAGTTACGTTGCAGCCATGAACGGCGTGGACATGATCGCGTTTACGGCAGGAATCGGGGAGAACTCCGGCACAGTGCGCGCAAATGTGATGGAATACTTAAAGTACCTTGGCATTGAGCTTGACGCTGAGGCTAACGGAAAGCGCGGCGAGGAGACCTTGATCTCCACACCTGATTCCAAAGTTAAGGTTATGGTAATCCCGACGAATGAAGAACTTGCGATTGCGAGGGAGACGGTTGCGCTTGTATAAGGATCCTGCGTGAAAACTATACAGACCCGTTTGGACAGATTAGGAGAAACTGCATAAAAGACACAGGTTAAACAGCCAGTCAGGAGAGATTCCTGCTGGCTGTTTTTTTGGAAAATACCATGGGGGGGGGGGTCTTATAGATAAAACCGATAAATAGAAATCTGGATTATGATT
>CANAPP010000063.1 GCA_947363565.1 uncultured Lachnospiraceae bacterium
GCAGCAGGATGCGGCAAGAAGGAAGAAGCAACAAAGAACAAAGACGAACCGAAGCGGGAAGAAATCAAGAAGGAAGAAGCCGATAAGGTTGAGCCGGAAAAGGCAGAAGAGCCGGCGGCAACTGAAGCTAAAGATACCAATAAAACGAAGTTGGACGATGCGGATATTGAGGCGCTTGAAAATTCAATAAGAGATGCAATTATTAAAGAATATCTTGAACCTAATAATGTTTCAGCAGAAGATTTCAGTTGGCCGTCAGCGGAAGAACTTGAAGCATGGGAGTATTTTTCTTCGTTAAAATTGAATTTAGCGGGTTTTACCGAAGAAGTAGATATGTCGATTGTACCTGGAAGTCCAAGTAAAGAGATTATAGAAGCTCTTTTTAGCGGATTAGCTAACTGGTATGAAGAGTCGGGTGTAGAAAACTTTGATTACCTTAGTGATGCTGTTGACATATTAACGAAAGAAAAGATTGCTTCAATTGATGTGGCAGCAAAATAGCGGTATGGCATTCTTGTTTGTGGAATTGGCAGATGGAAACATCTGCTTTTTTCTCCCATTTCCGTGTTAAATACGGATAACCATAAATCGTAAGTATAGTGGCGCACGCCCCTATACACATAGCAAAGCCATACACATACAATTTATAAAAGCTCTATGACCGTGAAAAAAGACTCCCTTGACCCGCTGCCTGCAAGAATAAATATATCCGATAAATCCCCGCCATTTATTCGTATTGTCAATTTGAAAATCCGACCTTTTTTGTATATAATGGAGGAAGAAAGGTTTTTAAAACAACGAAGGGAAAAATCATATGAAGATGCCTGGAACTAATCTGCGCGTCAATTGCCGCAAGGCGCAGGAAACACCAGGGTTTTTCGATAATCTATGCTTTGCTCAGCGGATATACATGCCGCTATAATCGTCTCTCAGAAAAAGAGCCTGATACCGGAAAGCTTTTCCGCCGTCAGGCTCTTATGATCTAGCCGTATATACCGGATGCGCACCCACGATGCCTGCCCAGGCATTCTGTCTTGCACCCTGTCTTCCCGGTATCCGCAAGTCTCCATCCGCTACCCAATCGTAGCGATGTCGATAAGGGTAAGCTTCCGGATATTTGTATGCTCAAGGCTTTCGATCAGCGCCTCCGCCGTATCAATGGCTGTCAGCACATTTACTCCCGTCTCGATGGCATTTCTGCGGATCACAAACCCATCTCCCGCGCGCTCCGCTCCCTGCGGCGGTGTGTCAATGACCAGATCTATCTTGTGCCCTAAGATCAAGTCCATAAGGTTCGGCGATTCCTGTTCGATCTTATTCACCGCATTTGCCTTGACCCCTGCTGCCTTCATCACTTCTGCTGTCCCTCTTGTGGCAAAGATCCGATATCCAATCCGTTCAAATCTCCGCCCGATCTCTACCGCTTTTTCCTTGTCCTCGTCGCGCACAGTAATGATCATATTCTTATGCTTCGGCAGTTTAATGCCTGCTCCCAGAAAAGCCTTATAAAGCGCTTCATCAAATGTCTTTGCAATGCCGAGGCACTCACCCGTTGACTTCATCTCCGGCCCCAGACTGATATCAGCACCGCGAATCTTCTCAAAGGAAAATACCGGCATCTTGACCGCAAAGTAATCTGCCTCCGGTGCAAGCCCCGGCGTGTAGCCAAGCTCTTTTATCTTCCCGCCGATGATCACTTTCGTCGCCAGCGGCACGATGGGGATTCCTGTCACTTTGCTGATATAAGGCACGGTACGGCTGGACCGCGGATTGACCTCAATCACATACACCTCTTCCCCGCATACGATAAACTGAATATTGATGAGTCCGATCACATGAAGCGACCTTGCCAGCTTTTTTGTATAATCTTCAATGATTCTCTTCGTCTTTTCTGAAATACTTTGGGCCGGATACACGGAGATACTATCCCCGGAATGGATACCCGCCCGCTCGATATGCTCCATAATACCCGGAATCAGAATATCTTCCCCGTCGCATACCGCGTCAACTTCAATCTCCTTGCCCTGGAGATACTTATCCACCAAAATCGGGTGATCCTGGGCAATCTGATTGATGATCCCGATAAATTCTTCGATATCATGATCATTGATGGCAATCCGCATCCCCTGACCGCCAAGAACGTAAGACGGGCGCACAAGTACCGGATATCCTAATTCATTTGCCACCTTCTTTGCCTCCTCGGCAGTATACACCGTACCGCCTGTAGGCCTTGGGATACCGCATTTTTCCAGGATCGCATCGAACAGCTCCCGGTCCTCTGCAGCATCTACGTTCTCCGCGGAAGTGCCGAGGATCGGAACACCCATCTTCATTAGCGATTCTGTTAATTTGATCGCCGTCTGCCCGCCAAACTGCACCACCGCCCCGTCCGGCTTCTCTAAATCCACAATACTCCTTACATCCTCCGGTGTCAGCGGCTCAAAATACAGCTTATCCGCGATGTCAAAATCCGTACTCACTGTCTCCGGGTTATTATTGACGATGATCGTCTCATATCCTTCTTTTGAAAATGCCCAGGTGCAATGCACAGAACAAAAATCAAACTCAATCCCCTGCCCGATACGGATGGGGCCGGAGCCAAGCACAAGCACTTTCTTTCTGCCTGCCGTCTTTTCCACCTCATTCTCACTGCCGTATACCGAATAATAATAAGGCGTCTCCGCTGCAAATTCTGCCGCGCAGGTATCCACCATCTTATAAGCTGCCGTGATGTTATTGGCATAGCGCATCCCGCAGACTTCCTCCGCCGTCTTCCCCGCAAGAGAAGCGATCACATGGTCGGGAAACTCGATCCGCTTGGCTTCCTTAAGAAGCTCTGGGGTGAGCGGCTCATTCTTAAGGCGCTCTTCCATCTCCACGAGGATGGCTAACTTATCGATAAACCACTTGTCAATCCGGGTGATCTCATGAATGTCATCGTAGCTGACCCCTCTTCGCAGTGCTTCTGCGATCTTAAAGATCCTGCGGTCATCCACCACATAAAGCTCCTCGAAAAGTTCCTCTTCTGACAGATGTGAGTAGTCATAAGACATGAGGCTGTCCACATGCTGCTCTAAGGAACGGATTGCCTTCATCAGTGCCCCTTCAAAATTATCACAGATGCTCATCACCTCTCCGGTGGCTTTCATCTGTGTGGTCAGTGTACGTTTCGCACTGATGAATTTATCAAAGGGAAGCCTGGGGATCTTCACTACACAATAGTCAAGCATAGGTTCAAAACTTGCATAGGTTTTTTTCGTCACTGCATTTTTGATCTCATCCAGCGTATAGCCCAGAGCAATCTTTGCCGCAACCTTCGCGATGGGGTAGCCCGTGGCCTTAGAGGCCAGCGCCGAAGATCGGCTGACTCTTGGATTAACCTCGATCACACAATACTCAAAAGTCTCCGGGTGCAGGGCATACTGTACATTACACCCTCCGGTAATATTAAGCTCGCTGATAATATTAAGTGCAGACGTACGAAGCATCTGATATTCTTTATCTCCCAGCGTCTGGGAAGGTGCCACTACAATACTATCTCCGGTATGAACGCCTACCGGGTCGATATTTTCCATATTACATACGGTGATGCAGTTGCCGCTTTTGTCCCGCATCACTTCATACTCTATCTCTTTCCAGCCTGCGATACAGCGCTCCACAAGCACCTGTCCCACACGGGATAATCTAAGGCCGTTCTCTAAGATCTCCACAAGCTGCCCTCTGTTCTTCGCAATCCCGCCGCCGCTTCCTCCAAGGGTATAGGCAGGACGTAAGACTACAGGATAGCCGATCTTTTCGGCAAACTTAATCCCCTCCTCCACACTCTCCACGACAAGAGAGGCAGCGCACGGCTCACCGATCTTCTCCATTGTTGTCTTAAATTCCAGCCGGTCTTCCGCCTTCTTGATCGTCTCAGAAGTCGTTCCGATAAGGCGCACATTATTCCTTTTCAGAAACCCGTTCTCCTCAAGCTCCATCGCAAGATTAAGCGCCGCCTGTCCCCCAAGGGTAGGAAGGACACTGTCTGGATGCTCCTTCAGGATAAGCTGCTCTACTACTTCTACCGTCAGGGGTTCGATATAGACCCGGTCCGCGATATCCTTATCGGTCATGATCGTCGCCGGGTTAGAATTAAGGAGCACAACCTCAATCCCCTCTTCCTTAAGGGAGCGACATGCCTGAGTTCCTGCATAGTCAAATTCCGCCGCCTGCCCGATGACAATGGGGCCCGAACCAATCACTAATACTTTTTTAATCTCTTTATTTCTAGGCATTATCTTGCTCCTTTCATCATATCCATAAACCGGTCAAACAAATAGCCGGAATCTTTAGGTCCCGGGCAGGCCTCCGGATGGAACTGCACGGTAAAGATGTTCTTCCCCACATAAGAGAACCCCTCATTGGTCCCGTCATTGACATTGACAAACGCTTCTTTCGCTATGGAAGCGTCAAGTGTGGAAGCGTCCACCGCATATCCATGATTCTGGGAGGAAATGTATACTCTCCCGTTGCTTAGATCCTTCACCGGATGATTGCCGCCCCGGTGACCGTATTTAAGTTTGTACGTTTTTGCACCATTCGCCAGCGCCATAAGCTGGTGCCCCAGGCAGATAGCAAAAATCGGAATCTCCGTCTCATAAAGCTTTCTGATCTCTTCGATGATCGCCGTGCAGTCTTTTGGATCTCCCGGCCCGTTAGACAGCATGATACCATCCGGCGCGGAAGCGATGACCTCCTCTGCCGGAGTGGCCGCCGGATACACGGTAACCTCACATCCCCGCTGATTTAAAGATTTTGCAATATTATCCTTTGCCCCGAAATCCATGAGTGCCACCTTCGGTCCGCCGCCCTTTATCGTATAGGACTCCTTGCAGGTCGTCTCTGCCACCACATCCCCTACAACATACGCTTTAAGCTTTGGAAGGATTTCTTTCAGATCAAAATCCTCATCGACCGTGATCATGCTGTTCATGGTTCCCTTCTCCCTGAGTATCTTTGTCAGCGCCCGGGTATCAATCCCGGCAATCCCCGGAATATCCTGCTTTTCTAAAAAGTCCTGGATCGTCCCTTCGCACCGGAAATTGCTCGGTATCCTTGACAGCTCCCGCACGATGTAGCCCTTAGGCCACGCCCGCCTCGACTCCATATCCGGGGTGATCCCGTAATTTCCGATAAGCGGATAAGTCATCACCACAGCCTGTCCCGCATAAGAAGGGTCTGTAAGTACCTCGAGATACCCTGTCATCGAGGTGTTAAAGACAATCTCACTGATCATCTCTTTCTTAGAACCGATACTGGTCCCGGTAAATACTGTTCCATCTTCCAAAATTAGAAATGCTTTCATCATCCACCTGTTTCCTTCCATAAAAAAGGCAGTATGTGCATGCACAACCGCCCTGTTGTAAACTCCCTTGTCCCAGACAGATATGTCCTTTCAAATTGTAAAAATTATACTACATCTCCCTCTGATTTTCAACTATGAATTTACTCATATTGCCAGTAGATGACGATCTTGTTAAGCTCCGGGTCGTCCATGTAAGTATATTTCACCTGCCCCAGGTCATACTGCTTTGCAAGCTTCTGCGCCGCCTTGTCAATTAGCTTGCCGAAAATATCGCTGTGGGCCTCCTCATAGCTTTCATCATCCGCGAATTTGAACACAGAAGGATTCTCCTTGGCCGCGATGGTATCATTCATCTCCTCCAACACCAGCTCACTGTCGTACTCCTCGTGGTATAGGCCATTTACCACATAATAATTATAATCCATATCTGTGCACTCGGGAAGCTTAAGGTCTGCGTCCGGCTTGTGGGTCTTTAAAAGCTCCTGGTCGCTGCAGCACAGGTAATCATAGCTGATATAGTCGTTGGCTATGGCCTCGGCGGAGCTTAAGAATACGGGATCGCCCCATGTCGTGTCCACGTAGTAATAATCCCCCTCGCAGATGACCAGGTTCCACGCGTGGTTCTCACCGCTCCTGACCACCCCGGTCACATAGGTGCAGAAAACACCCAGCCGCTCCAGAAGATACTGGGCCGCCTTGGAATAACCCGCGCACACCGAGCGCTTATGGGCAAATACGCTGTAGATATTCTGGTTGTCCTCAGCCGCGGCGTCGTATTCCACCGTATTCACGATATATTCAAACACATAGAGGATCTTGTCGTAATCCGCCGCATAGGCGGAGATCCCTGCCAAGCACTTATCTGCCTCCTCCTCGATTTTTGCCTGCCGCTCCTTTTTTTCCTCCTTCGTACAGCTATAGGCCGGCTCTAAGACCGTATACTCTTCCTTACTGCCCTCATAGTGGGTCGTCTTCGCCGTCCCGTCGCACCAGAACACGTCCGGGCTGTCCCTTAACACACTCTGGAAGATCTCATTGGTGCGCCTGGCGTCCGAAGAATGTATGTAGATCTCTGCGGAAAGATCCTGTACGCCCTGCAGGATCTCCTTGTAGACCGTCTTTTCTTCCTTCTCAAGCTGTCCGTAGTAATATTTTTCCTTAATCTGCGCTTCCTTTATCCTGACCTCCTGGTAAGGCACATCCGGCGCCAGGCGAGTTTCCACCTCCTCCATGATCTTCTCCCTGTATAGCACTGCCCCGGCCGTTATCTCCGCCAGGATCAGAACAAACAATATCCAGAATATCGTCCAGAGACATCCGTTCTTTTTTTTCTTTTTTCGCTTTACCTGTGCCATAACCGCTTCCTTTCGACAAAATATTCTCTTTTATTATACGGATATGCCGCCCAAATAGCAATCAAAAAAACGCGGCGGCGCACATCTTCCATTTTCCGGAATATGCTGATACTGATATAGTCTTTTTCGAGGTTTGCTTTATGCCTACACCTAATTCTTCCACTACAGACACCCCGGATAAGGGGCAGCTTCAGATAAACCTTACCTCTGAGGTCACTGCGGCTCCCATCCCGGACGCCAGTATAAGCATCTCTTACACCGGTGTTCCGGACAGCCAACTGGAGCAGCTTACCACAGATTCCTCCGGCCAGACAGAGACCATCGACCTTGAGGCACCGCCCCTGGAATACAGCTTAGATCCGGAAAATGAGATCCAGCCTTACGCCGAGTACACCATCGACGTGACCGCGCCGGGATACGAACCGGTCAGCGTGGCCGGGGCTGAGATCCTCCCCACCATCAAGGCGCTCCAGAACATACGGCTGCGCCCGGTGACTGGGGATGAGGGGGCAGAGGAAGTATTTGTCATCCCTGCACATACATTATACGGGACATATCCCCCGAAAATACCGGAAGATGAGATAAAGCCTGTCACAGAGACCGGCGAGATCGTCCTGAGCCGTGTGGTCGTCCCGGAATTCATCGTCGTCCATGATGGAAGCCCCAGAGATTCCACCGCGAAAAATTATTATGTAAAATATAAAGACTACATCAAAAATGTAGCCTCCAGTGAGATCTATGCCACCTGGCCCGCCAATACCATACGGGCAAACGTGCTGGCGATCATGTCCTTTACGTTAAACAGGGTATATACGGAATGGTACCGGAACAAGGGCTATGACTTCACGATAACGTCATCTACCGCCTTCGACCACAAGTGGATCCCGGAGCGCAATATCTACGATACCATCTCGATCATCGTAGATGAGCTTTTTTCCAATTACCTGTCAAGGCCGAATGTGCGCCAGCCCATACTGACCCAGTACTGCGACGGCAGGCAGGTACAGTGCCCGAATTGGATGACCTTTTTGTATTTACCTATAATTTCAGCAGCCACTTCGAAAGCCCCGCCGCTCCGCATAATATCTATCTTGTTCTTATATCCTCTTGCTCTGTTATCGGCATGCAAATACAGTATAACTAAAAACTTCCGGCTCAACTTTCATTACATTTGTTATCCATTTCACGGATTTATCTACATCTTCACTTGTATTATAATCTCTTATCTGCGGAATTCGGACACGAATTTTTTCAGGATCGACCGCATCCCGGATCACCAAAAGATTACGTATTACCTTTTCATTGCCCGCTCCTGTATATTTTTCATAAATAACTCCGTTCATATCCTTGATATCTATAATCCATTCATCCATGTCCTGCAATACCGGTTCCAAACAACTTAAGGGAACATTAAGGGAAGTCTCTATTCTTTTCTTCCATCCTGACGGAGACAACCGGCATACTTCGTGGATAAAAGCTGACTGGAGCAACGGCTCGCCGCCTCCGAAAACTACACCTCCACCGGTCATCAGATAATATATCTCATCTTTTCTGAGCACTTCCAACAGTTCCCCGGGAGTATATGCCGCTCTTGGCACACCGTCCCGTAAGCGCCCTTCTTCGTGACAGGACTCATTCACACAATATTTACAATGCAAAGGACAGCCGTAAAAACTGATCAATGTTGATACTCCCTGGCCATCTGTAGCCATACGGAGCCTGGAGATTGCCGTAATATCTCCGGTCATTGTCTCACCTCCCATTCTGTCAGCACAAAGTCCGGGATACGGCGCTTCTCCTCGGGAATCTCAGCCAGTCTGTCCCTCAGATACGCAGCCTCCTCATCGCACTTAGCGCAGGTTCCCGCACACGAACCTAAGGATGGGCATTCCGGCGAAGAAAATAATATTCCATTTTCTTTTGCCAGCTCAATTCTCAGCTCCCTCAGATAAGCACATATTTTCTTTCCGTCTATCCTGGCTGGCAGCCGCTCTGCTTCTTCCTTGACCTGGTCAGTCTCCTTCGGATAATCCAAGACATCTGCGGACTCCGGCACATCTTGGCTTCTAATCAGTCCGGCCGCATCATAACCATCCCTGACCGGAACGTATGATCTTGACGAAAAGTCAAAATATGATTTTTCCCGCAATTTTTGTATGTCATCGACAATTTGGGGAAGGAGCGCCGCAAATCCTTCCTCCACCATCCTAAACAGTCCTCCTAATTTTGTCTGCCTGTCAATTTTGCTGAGACAATCATTGCTGTCAGTATACAGCACGGAACTAAGTCCGGACAGATCAGACAGCATTTCCTTATGTGCCAGATGTCTCCACTTTCCTTCAAACCTCCAGGGAGACATCGCCCACAGATGCAGATGGCCGAATTCTTTTCGATCCTTAAACAAGAAAAAAGGATACAGGCTTTCCGGCTGCCCGTCTGTCAAAAACAAAATATCGTCGCAGCCGCGAAGATTCCCTTCAAGCTCATCGGCCACAGTCTCCAACGCCCGGTATCTCCGACTTTCCACGCCGAATTTATCCATACCCAACCCTGCCCATCTAAACGGGCTGACAAAACATTCATATTTATCGGTAACCGTTTTTCCATCAATACACACAACAAGAACCCTGTCCTTGAATTGCTCCAGGGCAGGGTTGTTATGATTCCATATTAAACCGACATCAGTTACGACTATCCGCATTGATCTCACTGCCATCTCCAAGCACCTTCCTAAGCACGCCGATCATCTCGTCCACATGTTCCTTCCCGATCACCAGCGGCGGCACCAGACGGATCACATCGCTTCTTGCGCTGATGATCAGAAGCCCTTCCTCAAGTGCCTGATTTATCGTCCCGCCTACCGGACGGTCCAGACGAAGGCCCTGGATAAGCCCTCTTCCCCGCCGTTCCAGCACCATATCGAAGCTTTCAGCCAGCTCATCCAGACGCTTTTCCAGATACGCGCCCACTTCTTTCACATGAGCCTTCATATCCTCCCGCTCGAATATCTCGATGGTCTTTGCCACTGCCGCGCAGGCAAATGGATTCCCGCCGTAGGTCGTGCCGTGGTCGCCGGGCGCTAAAGAATACTCCGCCACCTGCTCCGTCATGGCAAATGCGCCTACCGGGACGCCGCTTCCGATAGCCTTGGCCATCACCAGGATATCCGGCTTCACCCCGTAGGACTGGCAGGCAAACATCTCGCCCGTGCGCGCCATGCCGCACTGGATCTCGTCGCAGATCATGAGGATGCCTTCCTCGTCGCAGAGCTTCCGGATACCTTCCATAAATTCCGGGGCCGCCGTATTGATCCCGCCCTCGCCCTGGAGCGGCTCCAGAATGATGGCGCATGTCTCATCGGTGACCAGACGTTTCACGCTGTCAAGATCATTGAACTTCGCGAAACTGACGCCGGGGATCAGCGGCTCAAAGGGCGTCCGGTAGGCTTCATGCTCCGTCACCGACAACGCACCCATGCTCCGCCCATGGAAAGAATCCTCCATGGCAATATAGGCATACCGCCCGGTCTGTTTTTTCCACGCATATTTTCTCGCGGCTTTCAGCGCCCCCTCGATGGCTTCCGTCCCGCTGTTGGTAAAAAATACCCGATCCATCCCAGATACACGCTTCAGGGCATCTGCCGCCCTCCCGCATGTCGTGTTGTAATACAGATTCGACGAATGCATCAGCTTGTCAATCTGCTCTTTTAAGGCCGTATTCAATTCCTGGTTGCCGTACCCGAGGCCGCAGACCGCAATCCCCGCCGCAAAATCCAAATATTTTTTCCCGTCCGTATCGTAGAGATACACGCCTTCCCCCCGATCCAGAGCCACGGGAAAACGATTATAGGTATGCACCAGATGTTTATCTGTTGCCTGCATATATTCATTCGGTGTCATCTTCACCATCCCTTTCGCTGTTGCTGTTATCATTTTGCTTCTCTCTCATACCTGGCAGAGCCGTCCGTTACGTTTCACGGGCCAGAACGAGGTGCGGCTTATTCCCCCAGATAAAACCGCGGCTCTCCGTCATTGATGATCGCCGTCCCGATTCCTTTATTGGTAAATATCTCAAGGAGCAGGCAGTGGGGGATCCGTCCGTCCAGGATATGCACCCTGGACACGCCGTGCTCGATGGCGGCGACACAGTTGTGAAGCTTTGGCAGCATCCCGCCGCCGATGTAGCCTTCATTCATCAGCTCCCTGGCCTCGGAAACCTTAAGCTCCGAGATCAGCGTCGAAGAATCCTCCGGATCTTTGTAAACACCCTCGATATCGGTAAGGAACGCCAGCTTTTCCGCCCGCATGGCTCTCGCGATAGCGCAGGCCGCATCGTCCGCATTGATATTGTAAGTCTGGTAATCGTCGTCCAGGCCGATCGGACAGATGATCGGAAGGAAATCCTTCTCCAACAGGTCGTAGAGGATACCTGCGTTCACCTTCTTCACATCCCCCACAAAGCCGATATCCTTTCCCCCGGACAGCTTTTTATTGACCGAAAGGAGCTTTCCGTCCTTGCCGCTTAAACCGATGGCGCGTACGCCGAGGCTCTCTACAAGCTGGACAAGCCCTTTATTCACCTTGCCGAGCACCATCTCCGCAAGTTCCATAGTCGCCTCGTCCGTCACCCGCAGGCCGTTCACAAACTGAGGCTCCATGCCCACCTTGCCGACCCAGCGGCTGATCTCCTTGCCGCCTCCGTGGACGATGATCGGCTTAAAGCCGACCAGCTTAAGCAGCGTTACGTCCTGGATGACCTGCTCTTTCAACTGCTCATCCACCATGGCGCTGCCGCCGTATTTCACCACGATGACCCGGCGGTTAAAGCGCTGGATATAGGGAAGCGCCTCGATGAGCACCTCCGCCTTTTCCAGATATTTCTCCATATCTTTATTCATCTTCCTTATCCTCTTTTCTTCTCACGCTTTGCAAAAATCCGGCATTAGCTCCGGTAATCAGCGTTGATATCAATATAGCCGTGGGTCAGGTCGCACCCCCATGCGGTAGCCGAAGCGCTGCCAAGCTTCACGTCCGCGATAGCTGTCACTTCCGGCTCTGACAAAATCTTTGTCGCCTCCTCTTCACTGTATGCGACTGCCGTCCCGTTCTCAATGATCTGAATCTTTCCGGCAGCACTCGCAAAAAACAGATCCACCTTTTCCGGGTCAAACTGCGCGCCCGAGTAGCCCATCGCGCCCAGGATCCGCCCCCAGTTGGCGTCGTGCCCCGCGATAGCCGCTTTGGTCAGGTTGGAGCATACGATAGACTTTGCCAGGATCTTCGCCTGCGCTTTATCCTCGCAGTTTACCGCCTTCGCCTCAAAAAGCGCGGTTGCTCCCTCGCCGTCTCCCGCGATTCTTTTGGCCAGGTACTCGTTGATCGTATGGAGCGCCCCGGAAAATGTCCGGTACTCCTCACTACCCGGCAAGATCTCCGGGTTTTCCGCCAGGCCATTTGCCAGAAGGATCACGGTATCGTTGGTGGACGTGTCCCCGTCCACGGAAATCATATTGTATGTATCGCCCACATCCTCACTGAGCGCCTTCCCAAGCGTCTCCCTGGAGATCACTGCGTCCGTGGTGATAAATGCAAGCATCGTGCACATATTCGGGTGGATCATGCCAGAGCCTTTAGCCATCCCGCCGATGGTCACTGCTTTCCCGCCGATCTCAATCTCCACGGCCAGCTCTTTTGCGCAGGTGTCCGTAGTCATGATAGCCTTCGCCGCCTCCGTGCCGTTTTCCAGGGAGGCATCTTTTTTCTCTGCCAGCGCTTTTACTCCGGCCGCCAGCTTATCCATAGGAAGCTGCTTTCCGATGACTCCCGTAGAGCCGACCAGGACTCCCGCCGGCGAGATGCCAAGCGCCTTCGCCGCCGCCTCCGCCGTCTCCTTGCAGTATCCAAAGCCCTCGTCTCCTGTACACGCATTGGCGATCCCGGAATTGACCACGACTGCCTGCGCTGCCTCGCCCCCTGCGATGACCTGCTGGTCCCACTTTACGGGAGCCGCCTTTACGACGTTGGTCGTAAATGTTCCCGCCGCGGCGCACGGTACCTGACTGTAGATCAGTGCCATGTCATTTCTTCCGGTATATTTGATCCCCGCTGCCGCACCTGCCGCCTCAAATCCCTTTGCCGCCGTAACTCCGCCTTTTATCTGTTTCATCTTATCCGCTTCCTTTCTATACTGATATGCTGATTTTTTCGGCCCTTTCACCGCTACTGGTTGAAGGCCGTGATATTTTCTTCATTCAGGGTGAAATCATAATAATTCAGATCCAGCCTCTTCGTCCATCCGATTTCCTTCCAGAATGCATTGCCGATATCATTTTTCGTAAATGCGATCAGGGAGACTTTATTGATCTTTTCTTTCTTCAGTGCTTCCATGGCAAAGACTACCATAGACTTCCCGATCCCCCGCATACGGTAATCGGCATCCACACATACGTGGTACATACACCCGCGCCTGCCGTCATGGCCGCAGAGGATCGCGCCTACGATCTTACCGTCCTCCACCGCCACCACACTGGTGTCCGGGTTGCGCCTTAGAAACCGCGCGATACCTTCCCTGGAATCATCAACGCTGCGGATGCCGAAGCCGTGGATCTGCTTCCAGAGCGCATAGACCTGATCATAATCATCAATCGTCATTATCCTTAACATCTTTTTCTCCTGACCTCTTCTTTTTTTCGCTGCTGCCCCTTACGGGAACATGGGGACAAGCTTAAGCCCCTCGCTCTCTTTAAGCCCGAACATGATATTCATATTCTGGACTGCCTGGCCTGCCGCCCCCTTCACCAGATTGTCAATGGCTCCCATCATGATGATACGGTTTGTCCTTTGATCCAGTTTAAAATTGATGTCCACATAATTGCTCCCCTCCACCCATTTCGTCTCGGGACAGACATCTCTTTCAAGCACTCTGACAAAGGTTTCTTCTTTATAATAATGGTCGTAGATTGCTTTTACCTCTTCATCGGTTACAGCCTTCCTGAGCGACGCGTACTCCGTGGTAAGGATCCCCCGATTCATGGGGACAAGGTGGGGCGTGAAACTAATCACCGTCTCTTCCCCGGACGCGCAGGCAAGCTGTTCTTCGATCTCCGGCGTGTGCCTGTGGGACGCCACGGCGTACGCCTTGATGTTCTCATTGACCTCACAGTAAAGATTCGGAAGCTTCGCCCCCCTGCCGGCCCCGGATGTCCCGGACTTGGCATCGATGATCAGTGTCCGCATATCAATGATGCCTTCCTTCGCCAGCGGATAAGCGGTCAGGATCGAACAGGTCGTGTAGCACCCCGGGTTGGCCACCAGCCTCGCTCCCTTCACCGCTCCTCTGTTCACCTCGCACAGTCCGTAGACTGCCTCATCGATAAACTGCGGGCTTTTATGTTCGATGCCGTACCATTTTTCATAGACGGAGACATCCTTGATCCGGTAGTCCGCACTCAGATCGATAACCTTCGTCTCCGATAATATCTCTTCGCTCATGACCGACGCGCAGAACCCCTGGGGCGTCGCGGTGAAGATAACGTCCGCTTTCTTCGCCAGCGCCTCCATGTTGTCATCCAGACAACTGTCCTCCACAACCTCGAACATGTTCCGATATACATCCGCATATTTTTTATCTATGTAGCTTTTTGAACCGTACCATACGATCTCGGCCTCCCTGTGGCCGGCAAGCAGCCTGACCAGCTCGCCTCCCGCATAGCCTGTCGCTCCGATAATCCCAACTTTGATCATCTTATCTTCCTCCAAACTCATTCTTTACAATACCCGGTTATCATAAACCTTTTCGGTAAAGTTGTCCAGTATACTTAAGGATTACTTTTGCATTAAGAAAAATA
The DNA here is from genome assembly GCA_947363565.1 of uncultured Lachnospiraceae bacterium. Classification (GTDB taxonomy): domain Bacteria; phylum Bacillota; class Clostridia; order Lachnospirales; family Lachnospiraceae; genus MD308. The sequence goes on from CANAPP010000063.1 coordinate 14,546, forward strand.
TTTGCATAATTATACATCCATTTTGTATATTATGCAAGTATTTTTTAATATCTTTTCGCCACTGAATCCCTGACCACGATCTCTGCCTCCAGTTGTACGGACTGAGGCACTTTCTTCCCGCCGATCATATCCAACATCTGCAAAGCGGCAATCCTGGCCATATCCCGGATAGGATTGTTGGCGGAGGTAAGCGGCACCCTGCAATGACTTGCGATATCCGAATTGTCGATGCTGATGATGGACAGATCCCCGGGCACCCTGAGGTCATTTTTCTTACAGACCGACAAAATACGGCTGGCCACCTCGTCATTGTAGCACACGCACGCCGTACAGCCCGCAAGCCTCCGCTGGAACCACCGGGCGCTCTCCTCGATATCCGAAAGCATGTCCGTGTCCAGCCATACGACCCACTGGTCATTGATCTTCACTCCCGCCTCCATCAGCGCTTCCAGATAACCCGCATAACGCTGGTGCCCCTGGCCGTCGTCCCCTTTAAATATCCCCGCAATATTCCGATGGCCGCAGCTTAATAGATAATCGGTCACCAGCTTCCCCGTCATCTTATCATCCAGGCTGACATGGGGAGCGTCGAGGTCGGGGTAATAACTGTTGATAAAAAGCACCGGGATCCCCTGATCCATGATCTTCCGGTAGATATCTAGGTTCGGATTGGGCAGGCCGCTTTTCGTCGTCTCGGCGATCAGCCCGTCTACGGTATTCTTATTCAGGATATTTTTCAAAATGAGCCGTTCCTTCTCTACGGAATTATTCGTGACAAATATCTGCAGGCTGTACTCCGCGGCGGAAAACTGTGCCTCCAGCTCCCGGATGATGGCAGAAAAAATATACTCCTGTACAAATGTTGTCATCACCGCGATCTGCATCGTCTTTTCCTTCTGGGGGACGACATGCTCCGCGTCGCTGATATACGTCCCGCTCCCCCGGTATCTTTTCACGATCCCCTCTTCCTCAAGCACGGCGATGGCATGCCGCACCGTCTGTCTGCTGACCTTAAACTGTTCGCACAGCCTGTACTCCGACTCTATCTTATCCCCCGGCTTTAGCTCGCCGCTGTCAAGGCGTCCTTTCACCCACAGACAGATCTCCTTATACTTTGCAACTGGTTCATCCATATATCCGCCTCCAAACTTTAACATGTAGTGCATAACTATTCCTTAATATACAATACAACTTTACTTTTTACAATGCGTAAAATGTACCAAAAAATATGTACAAGTTTTGTGTAGATATACTGATTCCAGAAAGGCACATTAAAGCGGCACCAGGCAATCCATAAAAAATCGTCGGCCATCCATCTTTCAGGCGGCCGACGGTTTTCAACCCGATGTTAGTTTTTCTTTTTGCTTGACAGTACATCAAAGGTAACTGCACCGAGAAGGACAAGTCCCTTTACAACTTTCTGAAGGTCCGTAGGAAGTCCGATCAGGAACATACCGTTGTTCAGGATACCCATAACAAACGCTCCGATCACTGCCCCGATGATCGTACCGACACCGCCTGACGCGGCTGCGCCGCCGATGTAGCAGGCAGCGATCGCATCAAGCTCGAAGCCGTCGCCGGCCTTCGGTGTGGCAGAAGCATTTCTCGCGGACAGCACGATACCTGCGATAGCGGCGAGAAAGCCCATATTGGTGTATACCCAGAAATACACCTTTTTCGTGTCGATACCGGAAAGCCTTGCCGCCTTCTCATTGCCGCCTAGCGCGTACACCTGGCGCCCGGCAACTGTCTTGCTCGTGACAAAGTGGTAAACGCCCACAATGACCGCCATGATGATCAAGATGATCGGGATTCCGTTGTATGCGGCGATCTTAAAGAAGAAAAACCAGAGGATCCCCAGGGTGGCAACTAATTTGATGGCTGTCTGCCATGTGGGTACCATGGCAAAGCCATACTTCTTCTGTGTCATGATCATCCTGTATTCTGCGCCCAGCACCAGAACAGTAGCGATAACTGCCACGATGATCGTCACCAGGTCAAGGGTTCCTGCGCCGAAGGCGACCTTATTCGTCACAAAGAATCCTGCGCCCACCTTTACATAAGCGCCAGGAAGAGGGCCGACAGTCTTGGATTCCAGCAGCGTATAGGTAAGTCCGCGGCCAATGAGCATCCCCGCCAGTGTCACGACAAAAGGCGGTATGCTTAAGTAGGCGATGAAAAGGCCGTTGAACGCGCCGAAGGCAACACCTACTAAGATGGTAATGATAAACGCAAGCGCGATGTTCATATTCTGCTCGACGATAAGCTTGCCCGCAACCGCGCCGCAAAGCGCCACATAGGAGCCGACGCCGAGGTCTACGTTACCGGTCAGTACACAAAGGAGCATACCGGTGGCAAGGATAATCACGTAGCTGTTCTGCATGATGAGGTTGTTCATGTTCATGGGCGTGGCATTGGTGCCTCCGGTCATCGCGTAAAAGATAATAAAGATGATCAGCATCGCAAAGACCATACCGTACTGCTTCAAACTAAGGTTTACCGTTTTTTTCTTTTCCATTGTTATTCCCCTTTCCTGTTATTATCCTGCATAATGCATTTCATAATTCTTTCCTGGGACAAGTTCTCCCTGTCGATCTCTCCGGCTATCCTGCCTTCGTTGAGCACGTAAGTCCGGTCGCATGTCCCAAGGATCTCCGGCATCTCGGAAGAGATGACGATGACTGCCTTCCCGGACTTCGCCAGGTCGTTGATCGCGCAGTAGATCTCATATTTGGCGCCCACGTCGATACCGCGGGTCGGCTCATCCAGGATCAGTACGTCCGGCTCGGTGAGCATCCATTTCGCCAGGATGACCTTCTGCTGGTTTCCTCCGGACAGGCTTCCCACTGCCTGATGGACAGAGTTTGATTTGATGTTGATCAGTCCTTTATATTTTTCCGCCTCCATCACTTCCTTGTTGGCGTCCACGATCCCGTTCTGGGAGAAATAGCTTCTAAGCGCCGCCAAAGACATATTCCATTTGATGTCGTTAAAGAGGATCAGTCCGTAATTCTTCCGGTCCTCGGAGGTGTAGGCGATCTTATGGTCGATGGCATCCTTAACGCTCTTTATCTTCACTGGCTGGCCGTGCATCAGGATCTCCCCGGAGATCTTCTGGCCGTACTGCTGCCCGAACAGGCTCATGGCAAATTCTGTCCGCCCGGCGCCCATCAGCCCTGCAAGCCCGACGACCTCCCCTGCGCGCACGTTAATGTTGATATTCTTAAGGACCTGGCGGTGCGGATCCTCCGGATGGTATACGTTCCAGTTTTTCACCTCAAGCACCACATCGCCGATGGGGCAGTCCTCCCGTTCGGGATACCGGTTGGTAAGCTCACGGCCTACCATTCCCTTGATGATCCTATCCTCCGAAAAATCGTCCACGCCCTTGGTGAGCGTCTCAATCGTCTGCCCGTCGCGGATAACGGTGATGGCATCCGCCACGTAGCTGATCTCGTTGAGCTTATGGGAAATGATGATGCTCGTTATCCCCTGTTTCTTTAATTTCAGCATGATCTCAAGGAGCTGCGCGCTCTCTTCATCATTGAGCGCCGCGGTAGGTTCGTCCAAGATAAGCAAGTCTACCTTCTTCGCCAGCGCCTTCGCGATCTCGATAAGCTGCTGCTTGCCGACGCCAAGGCTGTTGATGGGCGCGTCCAGATTCTCATTGCCAAGCCCTACCTTCTCAAGCATCTCCTGTGCCTTGTTGCGGGTCTGGGTCCAGTCGATGACGCCCTTTACCGACATCTGCTCGTTGCCTAAGAATACATTTTCCGCAACCGACAGATAGGGGCTTAAGGCAAGCTCCTGGTGGATGATGACGATCCCTTTTTTCTCACTGTCCTTGATGTTGCGGTTTTTGACCACTTCCCCGTTGTATACGATGTCCCCGGTATATGTA
>CANAPP010000064.1 GCA_947363565.1 uncultured Lachnospiraceae bacterium
GAGAGTAAATTCCACTGGGGAATAAGGGAGTGGAATTTAAAATTTCATTTTAGGAATAATTGCTTTTCATAAAAATAAGTTGGAAAATCGGAGGTAATGATTTATACTATAGAGATGTATGACTTCAAGGAGGAGATTAAGATGAAATATATTTCATTCGCAATTCCATCATATAATTCGCAGGATTATATGTCCCGGGCGATTGAGAGTATCCTGCCCGGAGGCGATGATGTGGAGATCATTATTGTCAATGATGGTTCCGATGACGGGACGCTTGAGATAGCGCGTGAATATAAAAAAAAATATCCCGGCATCGTAAAGGTGGTGGATAAGGAAAACGGCGGGCACGGAGACGCAGTGAACTCAGGCCTTGCCGGCGCCACCGGGAAATATTTCAAAGTGGTTGACAGCGACGACTGGGTTGACGGGGAGGCTTTAGAGAGGATCATTGCCTTTCTCAAAGAACTTGAGCGGGAGGACAAAGAGATTGATATGCTCGTGTCTAATTATGTCTATGAGAAGGTTGGGGCACCGCGCAAAAAGTGTATCCACTACCGCAATGTCCTTCCCCAGGATAAGATTTTTTCCTGGGATGATATCGGGCGTTTCCATCTGGATCAGTATATCCTGATGCATTCGGTGGTCTATCGTACATCCATGCTGAAGCTCAGCCAGATGACGCTGCCGAAGCATACGTTTTATGTGGACAACATCTACGTCTATTATCCGCTTCCCTATGTGCGCAGGATCTACTATATGGACGTGGACTTTTACCGGTATTTTATCGGCAGGGAGGATCAGTCGGTCAATGAAAAGGTGATGATCTCGCGGGTAGACCAGCAGATATTCGTGACAAAACGGATGATTGACATGTACCAGCTTAAGGATATCGAGAGCAGGAAACTCAGACATTATATGGTAAATTACCTGGCGATCATGATGACCGTTTCATCCATACTGCTCATCCGTTCAAAGAAAGAGGAGAATCTGGAGAAAAAGCGGGGACTTTGGAGATATCTTAAAAAGCGGGATTTGAAGACATACCTTAGGATCCGTTACGGAATCCTTGGCCAGACCATGAATATCCCCGGAAGATCCGGGCGCAAGATCTCATCGCTGGCGTATACGGTGGCTAGGAGGCTTATCGGGTTTAATTAGCCGGTAAAGGGGACACAGCGTCAAAACTGTGTCCCCTTTAATAAATGACCGGCGGTAAGCTGCGGGCTGACTAAAGGAGCCAGACCCAGGCCTTATGCCCTGGCCGCTGATGCTCACAAAGCTCAGTCATAATCATAATGATCATCGTCATGAACGACCTTCACCGTATAGGTGATTTTTTTCGTCTTTGCATTTTTATTCGTGCAGGTACAGGTAATCTTTGTCGTTCCAATTTTTTTCGCCCGGAATTCTACTTCTGTCCCGGTTCTGCGGTTAGTTTCAAAATCGACGATATCTGTATCCTCAATCGACCAGGTAAGCTCGCTGTCCTTGATGGAGTGCCCTTTTTTCACCTCAAGGTCAAAGTCATCATAGACCTCCTCGTACTTCACTTCGCCGCCGACCCTGTTCAGAGAGTAATCGGCCTTACGCTTCTGGACGGTGACAGTGATCACATCGCCGTATTTTTTCTTATTCTTTCCTGCAACGTAGCAGCGGATCTTTGCTTTTCCGGGTTTTACCGCGATAAAATCCATATCGTCGCCGTCACGGTCGCTGTCCTCAAAGCGGACATATTGCTTTCCGGAGATAATCTGCCATCTCAGATAATTATCATCTGACCGCTTTGGGGTCATCTTTGCTTTTATCTCAAACTCCTTCCCCTGCATGACTTTCATGGACGACTTGGGGATAGACACTTTTTTGGGCTTTCCGCCGTCTGCCTGCACAGTCAGGCCTGTGACACCTGTAGTTACCAGTACTGCTGCTAAAAGTGACAGAAAGATTTTTTTTGCTTTTTTCATCTCCGACCTCCTTTATTCCCGCGTACAATGAGCCAGGTGGGCATGTTTTCATGCGCATTTGGCAACTGCAGCGGAGATTTTGACTCCCTATCCGCTTCCAGGGTTCCTGGAAGACAATTTCATTTTACCATAACAAAATCTGGTTTGTAAAATAATTTTTATATAAAAAGATTAAACTCAGATTAAAAACTGAACTATTCAAACAAATCTTTTAATTGTCAAATTTTTCTGTCGTTTCCCGTCGGAACAACACGGGAGTGACCACCTTATGGACCGGCTCTTTTAGAGGAACCGGTCTTCTTTTTTTTCGCTCATCCATCTGCTCCACAAGCAGGCTTACCGCTTCGTAAGCGATCTTATCAATCTGCTGGCCCATGGTGCTAATGGGGAGCACAGCTTCCCTGGATATGGGCGAATTGTCAAAGCCGATGATCAGGTAATCATCCGGAAGAGAGCCGTACTTTCTCATCAGGAGATTTAAAAATACATTGGCCTGGGTATCGTTAGATAAAAAGATTCCCTTTTTCTGTTTTTTATATTTTTGCTCCAGATGGCAGATTATCGCTGAAAGATGTTCCTGCAGGGATTCGTAGCTGTTTCCCATCTCTTTCAGGATTAACTCATGAGTGAGACCTTTTTCTGCACAGACATCTAAAAACCCTTTGATCCGCCCGTAAGCGGGGACATTTTTATCGGAGGAGGAGTTGATGTGGATGAATACATCGCAATTGTGTCTCGCAAGAAGGCTGGTGGCTTGGTAGCCGCCCATATAGTTGTCGGTGTTGACGCTGCACACGTATCTGTCCTCCCGTTCGATGGTCACAATGGGGAGGTTAAGGGCAGCAAGCTCCTTAGAAGGGATCGTGTGGCTTAAGATGATCAGCCCCTCAATCTTGTAGGCTAGGAGTTCCTTGATGTACCTGCGTTCATTTTCCTCATCATCATTGCCGATAAAAACGAGGAATTTGTAGCCGAACTGTTCGTAGGTGGAGAGGATCTTATCTAACATCTCTGAGTAGTAATGGAGGAACAAGTTAGGGACGATGACCCCGATAAATTCAGTCTTTCCGTTGGCGAGGATGCGCGCCACCTTATTTTCTTTATAATCTAAGTCAACCAGCGCTCTGGCGATGATCTCCTGATTCTCAAGAGTAAGGGAATCAGGGTTGTTAAAATATCTGGAGATGGTGGTCTTTGAAAAATTTGTATATTTTGCAATGTCATTGAAGGTTACGTTTTGTTTCTTGCCCATAGCTGCCTCTTTCTTAATGAATAGTCTAAAGTTTATGTTGATATCAGTATAGCAAAAATCGGAAATGGGGGCAATGAGTAATCGGTTAAGTAACCGGTTTTGTGAAAGGTATACAAGTTGGAATACCAGGAATCAGACACATTTCACAAAAATGTTTTTCGTAATTGACGGATGAGCGATTCAGTGCTATGATGGAATCACCATAAAGTAACCGGTTACTTTACCGGTTACAATACAAAAAGAACAGGAGGAATGATTCATGAGAAAGAAAGTCATGGCGAGGGTTGTATCATCTGTGCTTGTTACAGCGCTGACGGTGACGATGCTGACGGGCTGCAGGTTCGGTTTTGCCAGTGATCCTGACGACCCGAATGAGGAGGAAAAGAAGGTGCCCATCGACACATCTACAGATACTTTCGAGTATGATGCTTCTCTTAACGGCACGAACATCACGCTTCTGAATACGAAAGCGGAGATTCAGGTGGCGCTTGAAGAGATGGGGGCTGAGTACGAGAAGAAGTCGGGCGTACATGTAGAGGTCATGCCGGTGAGCGATGATTCACCCTACACGAAGATGATCAGTCTGTACAATTCAGGGAATCCGCCTACAATTGCGATTCTGGACACCACGGATGTTATCGCACTGGCTGAGGAAAAGGCTGTTGACCTTACGGATGAAAAATGGATTGCTGAAGCGGAAGGGTACACGACAGAACTTAACGGAAAAATATACAGCTTTCCGCTGTGTATCGAAGGAAGGGGGATTATTTACAACAAGGCAGTGATTGAAAAAGCCCTTGGAGAAACATTTGACCCGGCATCTGTCACAACACTGGACGAGTTTAAGGCTCTCCTTGACCGGCTGGTGGACAAGGGCATCGAAAAGCCCGTGTCTATGGCGAAGGAAGACTGGTCTTTGGGCGCGCATCATCTTCAGTACATCTATGAGACTTACGACGGAACCTCTACGGGAGCGCAGGAGGCAGTGGAGGAGATCAAGGCCGGGAAGCTTGACCTTGCTTCTTACAAAAGGATGTCAGAATTTTTGGATATCTTCGATGTACTTAAGGAATACAATGTGGCGAAGGGAGACCCCCTCGGAGCAGATTATGACGAGATGGCCATCGACTTGGCAGACGGAAAGACAGCATTCTGGTTCAACGGAAACTGGGCATGGCCGAATCTTTCGGAGGCAGGAGCCGAGGAGACGGACGAATATGGCTTCCTCCCCTATTTTATGAACAATGACAAAAATGATTTTGCCAACCAGATGATTCAGGGTGCGCCGTCCAAGCAGGTGATGGTTGACCGCCAGATTGCTACGGAAAAAGAACAGGCGGCAGGAAAACAGTTCTTAAGCTGGATGGTGTACAGCGAGATCGGGCAGCAGATGATGGTAAAAACCTGCAATATCATCCCACCGTTTAAGAACAATCCTTATGAGCCGGCTGACCCTTTAAGCCGGGATCTTTATGAAAAAGTGCATGAAGGAAAGGCATTCAGCGCATCTGTGATCGTACCTAATGACCACTGGGCAGTGCTGGGAGCGGCGATGCAGAAATATCTCGCCGGAAGGAGCGACAGGGATGAGCTGATAAAGTCAATCCAGGATTACTGGGCGGAACAGGAATAAAAGGAGGAGCAGAATATGAGAAATAAAAATAATGGGAAAGATTTCTGCATGTTTGCATTACCGGGAATGTTTTGCTTCTTTGCAGTTGTCATCGTACCGTTTATCTATGGTGTGTACCTGACATTCACAGACTGGAACGGTGTGGCTCAGGTTAAGAATTTTGTAGGATTTAAAAATTTCGGAGGAGTGGTGAAAGACGGACAGTTCTGGACTTCCCTTCTTCTGACATTCAAATATGTAATCTTTGTTGTTATCATCGTAAATGTGCTGGCTTTTGCCATCGCATATTTGCTGACACGGGGGATGAAGGGAGAGAATTTCTTCCGGGCAGGATTCTTTACCCCGAACCTGATCGGCGGCATCGTGCTTGGTTATATCTGGCAGTTTGTATTTTCCAGAGTATTCGTGAGCATCGGCGAGAGTACCGGGTGGAAACTTTTTGAAGTGTCCTGGCTGTCTGATCCGACCAATGCATTTATCGCGCTGGTAGTTGTGTCCGTATGGCAGCTCTCCGGTTACATGATCTTGATCTATGTGGCAGGTTTTATGGGGCTTTCCGAGGATGTGATGGAAGCGGCAAGTATCGATGGGGCATCAGGATTTGTGAAATTAAAGAGTATCATCATGCCGCTTATGATGTCCTCCATCACCATCTGTCTGTTCCTTACGCTGTCACGGGCGTTTATGGTGTATGATGTGAACCTGTCATTAACCGCAGGTGCGCCTTACGGGACGACGGAGATGGCAGCGATGCACGTGTACGAGAAAGCATTTACTTCAAGGCAGTTTGGCGTGGGCCAGTCTGAGGCATTGATCTTATTCATCATTGTTGCATGTATCAGCGGTATTCAGGTATACCTGACAAAGAGGCAGGAGGTGGAAGCATAATGAAGAAGACGACAATCGGAGGAACAAAAAGAAAAGTAACGAATATACTTGCGATGCTGGGGCTTATTATTATTTTTATCGCATATATGTTCCCGTTTATTATGGTAGTGATCAACTCGCTGAAGCAGAAGCGGGATATCATCAAAAGCCCGTTTTCCTGGCTGTTTACCATCAAGGGGCTTTCCTTTGACAACTTTGTCAAGGCATATACCCAGATGGATTTCCTAAATGCGTTTAAGAACTCCCTGATCGTGACGGTATCTGCAACGGTGCTGGTAACTCTTCTTGCAGCGATGCTGGCGTACTATATCGTCCGCCACAACAACGGGATCTCAAAGCTTACGTTCGGGCTGATGGTGGCATCTATGATCATCCCGTTCCAGGCGATCATGATTCCACTGGTGAGCATCTACGGAGGGACGCTTAATCTCTTAAACCACAGGATTACGTTGATTTTCCTTCATACCGGGTTTTCCATGGCCATGTCGGTGTTCATGTTCCACGGATTTATCAAGGGAAATGTGCCGATGGCTCTTGAGGAGGCCGCTTACATAGATGGGTGTACGCATTCACAGACGTTTTTTAAGATTGTTCTGCCGCTGTTAAAGCCGATCATCTCCACGATGGTAATCTTAAACTCGCTGGCATTCTGGAATGATTTCCTTTTGCCGTCCCTCGTACTGACGGACAAGAAGCTGTTAACACTTCCTCTTTCTACATATAGCTTCTATGGAACGTATTCTGCGGATTACGGTACGATCATGGCGGGACTTTTATTGTGCGTGGTTCCGATACTCGTTCTGTACGTTGCACTGCAGAAACAGATTATCGGAGGCGTGGTGGCAGGTGCTGTGAAATAAGAATATTTTGCGTATCGCCAAAAGAGGGTATTGAAAAATGCCCTCTTTATTACTATACTGAATATAAAACAATATGGACAGGCAGGAGATTGGCATGGTAAAGAATACATTACATCTGAAGGCACCGGGAAACTGGATCAATGACCCTAATGGATTTATCTATTATAAAGGAAAGTATCACCTGTTTTACCAGTATTTTCCCTATGCGCCGGTGTGGGGGACGATGCACTGGGGACATGCAGTCAGTGAGGATCTGGTGCACTGGGAGCATATGGGAGTGGCATTGTTCCCGACAAGATACGAAGACCAGAACGGCTGTTTTTCCGGCAGTGCCTTAGAGCAGGACGGGAGAATGAACCTTTACTATACGGGGATCCATTATAAAAACATAGATGCACAAAATATACATGTCAATGAAGGAGATTTTGAGGCTGCGCAGCTTATGCTGTCATCGGAAGATGGATGTTCTTTCGATAATTTCGGAGGCAAAAAGGTTGCTGTGCCGATGATCGAGGACGTTGAAACCGGAGACCATAAGGATACAAGAGACCCTAAGGTGTGGCAGGAAAGCAATAGTTACTATATGGTTCTTGGAAGTACATACCGGGGGGAGATTGGACGGGCGGTCTTTTACCGAAGCGTCGATGGAGTAAATTGGCAGTATGTGTCCCAATATCGGAGTGAGAGATTCGGGAAGATCCTGGAATGCCCGGATATTTTCCGGCTGGGGGAGGGTTATGTGTTTATCGGTTCGCCCATGTATATCGCCAGGGATGCAGGAGGCTATGAGCACCATGCGATCTGTATGCCGGCAGACTTTAAGCCGGAGACCTGCGAGCTTACCCTTCATGGGAATTACCAGTACATTGATTACGGTCTTGATCTCTACGCGCCCCAGACAAATGTGGATGCCGAAGGGCGGCGCGTCATGATCGCCTGGATGCGGATGCCGAAGGCGGTAGAAAAGCCGGGGCATACGCCGTGGAACGGGATGATGTGTCTTCCAAGAGTTGTCGAGCTTAAAGAGGGACATGTGTATTTTCGGGTGCATCCTTATGTTGAGCGGTATTTTGAAAAGGCAGTGCTTATGGAAGAGAAGGTGTTTGGCAGCGAACCGGGTGTTCTGCCGGATGAACCTTGCCGGATTCAGGTGACGCTTAAGGAGAATGAAAGCCTTGATATCGGAGGGTTCAAAATCCGGGTGGAGAGAGATTTTATCCGGACAGACAGGAGCAGCGTATTTGCCGGTATCGAAGGGCACCGGATGATGAGCAGCACGCCGAAGCTTTACGGCAAGTATAAGCTGGACATCTTTGTAGAGCCGAATCTGATCGAAGTGTTTGTCAATGACGGGGAATATGTCATCAGCAATGTTGTCTATGAGCTTGGAAGATTTATCCGCGGGCGTGTGGAGAGGATACTTGCCGGGAGAGATACAAATCCACAGAAAACGGCAGGGCCTTGCAGGGTGTGACACAGCGCATGAATGCTTATGGGCAGAAAATATGAATATCATATGAATAATCTGACAGCCATGGCACATACTACCATCAAAAAAGAAGGAGTGTGTAACATGGCTGTTGAATTTAAGGAGAGTAAGACAAGAGAAAATCTGATGCGGGCGTTTGCCGGGGAGAGTCAGGCGAGGAACCGTTATACCATCGCTGCGGAGGCGGCGAAAAAGCAGGGGATGTATGCCGTAAACCAGGTGTTCCTTTTTACTGCCGACCAGGAACGGGCGCACGCGGAGAGATTCTACGGGCTGTTAAAAAACCTGTCGGGAACTACGATTCATATAGACGGAGGGTATCCGGTGGATCATTTTGACGATGTGGTGAAACTTTTGAAATCCGCCCATCACAATGAGATGGAAGAGTTCGGGGATGTATATCCTGCATTTGCCAGGACGGCGGAAGAGGAAGGCTTTAAAGAGGCTGCGTATGTATTCCGGGAGATTGCAAAGATTGAGGAAATCCATGGAAAGCGGTTCGGAAAGCTGGCGGAGCTTATCGAGAATGGCAAGATTTATGAGAGCAGCGAGGGGCGAGACTGGATGTGCTTAAACTGCGGGCATATTTACCGCGGGACGAGCGTTCCGGCGCAGTGTCCGGTGTGCCTGCATGAGAAAGGATATTTTATACCGGCGGGGCTGGCTCCTTACCTGGCGGAGTGCTGCATGAATTGATGGGGAAATGCGTTTCCCAGGGCAATGTCCTGCGGCAGCCAATGTACCGGCAGATATTGGGTTTTCATTAGACAGGCGTATTCCGGCATATATTATAGAAAGAATACGAAAATCGGAGCAATATTTTGACCGGACAGAAATTAGAGAATCTTTTGAACCTGGCGCTTGACGCCACGGAGGATGAGCGGGAGAAGTCGCTGCAGTTGGATACGGGATACAACCCTATTGAGCGGACATGGGAGCTTATCGTGAAGTACTCGGGGAATCTTGATGCAGCCAGGGAGCTCTCTGAGCGGGTGACGGAGCTGATGAATGAATATGCGGTGATAACCATCCGGGAATCCCGCATAAATGAGCTGGCGGCGCTGCCTCAGATAGAATATGTAGAAAAGCCGAAAAGATTATATTTTCAGACAGCAGAGGGAAGACGGGTGTCCTGCATTGATTCGGTGCAGGATGGCCGTCTTTCTCTGTATGGACAGGGTGTGCTGGTGGCGGTAATCGATTCGGGCATCGATTATACACTGGCGGATTTCCGGAATGCGGACGGAACAACGAGGATTCGCGGCCTTTGGGATCAATCGCTTACCCCAAGGGATGGGGAAACTGCGCCGGAAGGGTACGGCATCGGGGTGGAGTACACGAAAGAGCGGCTTGATGCGGCGCTTGAGAGAAAGACTCCGGCTGAGCGGGCGGAGCTTGTGGCGGCAAGAGATACGTCCGGCCATGGAACGGCGGTGGCGGGAATCGCCGCGGGGAACGGCCGGGGCGCGGGGCAGGACTACCGCCGCTATGCGGGAGTGGCGCCGGAGAGCGAGCTGTTGGTGGTAAAGCTTGGGAATCCGTCAGGAGACGGATTCCCCCGGACGACGGAGCTTATGATGGGGATTGACTATGTAATCCGGAAAGCGCTGGAGTACCGGATGCCGGTGGCGGTGAACATAAGCTTTGGGAACACTTACGGCTCCCATGACGGCACGTCGCTTTTGGAGCGGTTTATCGACGATATCTCAAACGTGTGGAAAAGCTGTATCTGCATCGGAACGGGAAATGAGGCGGCCAGCGCGGGGCATGTGTCCGGGCGGCTTGACAGTGAGGGGGAGCGGGTCATAGAGCTTGCCGTCCAGGATGGGCAGCCGTCGCTGAACATACAGATTTGGAAGGAATATGTGGATCTTATGGACATATCCATTATCTCGCCGTCGGGAATCCGGATCGGGCCGGTGCAGGAAGTCCTGGGGTCTCAGCGGTATGTGGCGGGGCAGACGGAAATCCTCCTTTACTACGGGGAGCCAAGCCCCTACAGTGTGGCGCAGGAGATCTATATCGATATGATACCCAGGGAGAGCTATATAAACGGCGGAGTCTGGCGAATCGTGCTGATACCGCGTGATATCGTGTCCGGGGAGTTTCAGATGTGGCTGCCCAGCGAAGGGGTGCTGAACCGGGGAACGGGTTTTCTTTACCCGACGGATAGTATGACCCTCACGATACCGTCAACGGCGGGGCGCGTCATATCCGTGGGGGCATATAACGGGCTGACCTTTGCTTACGCTGACTTTTCCGGGAGAGGCTCCCTTTCCCGGTGGGGGGAGAATATCGTAAAGCCGGATATCGTGGCGCCGGGGGTGGACGTTACTACTGTGTCGGCGGGCGGCGGGTATGCGGCGGTGAGCGGGACGTCCTTTGCAACGCCATTTGCGGCGGGCGGGGCGGCGCTTATGATGGAGTGGGGGGAACGTGTTATTATATTGCCAAGTTGGCAAGAACCCAATAAAAACAAAGGGTTTCGCTGATTTAGTCCTACGAAAAAATGCCGTTTGGCAGGAAGATTTAGCGATAGGACGGGCCTGTTTTATTCAAAAATCAATCGGGAAATAGCGGTTTGCATTCACGTAACACGAGGCGGTTCGTGGAGGGTAATGCTAGTTTCCTATGAAAAAATACTCTATATAGGACTGAATAGGCTTTATGCTTAATCACAAAGTGTGTGATTTGTACCAGCCGATGCAGTCCTATTCTTTTGCCCGGAGAATAGGAAGCACAGGCGGAAGCGGTAAGCCAGATTGTTCTGTATACAGTTTAGACGTTCAGGGAGGGAATGTCAATCATGCGCCTCTGTAGGTATAAAAGCAAATTCGGGTTGACAGTTAGCCGCATTTTGGGTAACTGTCAGCACGAATTCCACAAGGGTTTGGGAGTGTAGCTCCCAAGAGTAGCAAGGAAATAACAGAGTTTTCGGGGAGCATTGCATGATGAATGAGTATGAGAAAGATATTATGAAGCTGTTTGACGTCCATGAAAAAGCTGAAAAAAGAGAATTGATCAAAAGAATCAATTGGGAAATTGAAATGGGCGGCATTAGTTTGTACGGAAAAAATCAATGGGTATGTAAAGTTACAGGTTCCCCGATGGGGACGGTATGTACCTGGTTTAGCAATGCAAAATGTAGGTCGGTCAATAAGATCCCCCTGTATGGATGGACAGGCCATTTGACAGGGAACAGCTAAAAGAGATCGTTGCGATCGCAGTTGACGTCCTTACTTCAAGAGCTGAGGCAATCCGCGTCAACCGGGAAGACAGGCCGGTTCCTGTGGTACAGAGAATTTATAAAAGGATCAATAAAAGCACCGTGGAGTATGTCATGGATTCCATGCAGAAGTGTGGAAGTAAGGCAAATAATATAAGAGCGGTGATTATGACGTCTTTTTACAATGCTGCAATGACCGTAAACAATTATTTTGTCAATCTATTTGCTTACCACACGGCGAACCCCCAAAGGATAAAGGGGTGTGCCGGGTTATGACCATTTCTCTTTTCCAATGGCTTTAAAGTCCGGCAAATGATGTTGACGGGGATTGGATACTGATTGAAAATAAGTGTAAGAATCCGGGAGCTCGCAGAGTTGCGCTTCCTCCCCTTTGGTTGTTCTGGCGTTGCTTCCCATAAGGGCGCATACGGGGATTTGTTCAAAGTGCGTTGTATGGTGGCCGATCACATGGCTAAGGTTCCTTTGGGTGCGCTTAACGAACGACGGACGGGCGATATTAAAACCGTCTTAAATGAGGACATTGAGAAGTTGGAACTGTTCTTAGCTCATAACTTGCCAGATTTGGTGTGTTATTTAGTAGGGCCAGTAGTAATTTTCATTTATCTGCTGACTGTCAATGTACCTTTGGCGTTTATATCGCTTATTCCGCTTGTAGTCGCTATCCTTGTTATGGGTATCATGTTCCGCAATACGGACGAGCTTATGGATAGGGCAAACCGTTCCATTACCTCGCTGAACTCGGTAATGATTGAATACATTAGCGGTATGAAGCTGATTAAAGCCTACAATATGGGTAGCAGGTCATTTCAAAAATATTCTGACGCTATCCATGAAGAAAACGATATGTGGAATCAAATGTCCCGACGCATGGGGCCACCCTATGCGGCCTTTGTAGTTATCATTGAGTGCGGTATGCTGTTAATGGTACCATTTGGCGGTATGTTCTTTATGAATGGCTCTCTGACAGCAAGTGCCTTGCTTCTGTTTGTTTACGTTGGCTCTTTGTATCTAACCGAGATTCGACCACTCCAAGAACTGGGTACAAATTTTGCTAACGTGTTGAACGCAGTTACAAAAACAGCGGAAATATTAGATATTCCAATCTATGAGGGCGGTACGGACTTCCCTACAAGACATGATATTGAGTTGCGGGACGTGCGTTTTTCTTATGATGGAAAGAAAGATGTGTTATAGCATTGCAGCCTTAAAATCAAAGACGGAGAGCGTATGGCATTGGTTGGACGCTCCGGCGCGGGTAAGAGTACCGTAATTGAGCTAATTTCCCGCTTTTATGATGTGAATGATGGTGAAGTGCTGATTGGCGGCAAAAATGTAAACGAGCTGAACTATGAAACAATCTTAGAAAATGTCGCTATCGTATTTCAAAAGACGTTCCTTACCCGTGACAGTGTTCTTGAAAATATCCGTATGGGTAGCAACGCCAGTTTGGAAGAAGTACGGGAAGCCGCGAAAGAAGCACAAATAGACGACTTCATCATGTCTCTGCCGGACGGCTATGATACAAAAGTTGGCAGCTTTGGTTCCCGATTCTCTGGCGGCGAAAAACAACGTATCGCCATTGCAAGAGCTATTCTCAAAAATGCCCCGATTTTGATTCTTGACGAAGCTACCAGCGCGTCCGACCCGGAAAATCAAATGGAGATTGACAGAGCTATTCAGAATATGTGCCGGGGAAAAACTGTTATCGTAGTAGCACATCGTCTAAGTGCTTTGAAAATGTGCGACCGGGTGGCTGTTGTCGAAAATCATACCATTACTTGTGTTGGTACCCATGAGGAAGTAAAGCAGCAGAATGACTATTACCGCACGTCATGGGCGGATTATGAAGCGGCCCGCAGCATTTCTTATCGGTTGGAGGGAGGGGAAAATCATGTCGGGTAAAGAAGTCTTGAAAAAGAACAGAAACTTCTATATTGGCGTAATCGGAACGCTTTTAGAAGGCTTGCTTTCTGGCAGCCTGTTTATGTTACTTTACATTACAATGCGCTCACTTTGGAGCGGAGAATTTGATTTGCACCGCTCTTTAGTGCTTACAGGAATATTAGCAATCATTTTCCTTTGCCGTATTTTCGTTTACAGCTTTGGCTATACAAGAGCGCAGATAGGGGGCGCAGAAGTAAGCAAAAATATTCGTCTATTCATGGGCGATAAAATCAAGAGTATTCCCCTATCTCGGTTTACTCAAGGGCAGACTGGCGATTACATTAACACGATTACAAGTGATGTCAATAACTATGAAAAAATATTGACCCACAAAATTGGGGATTTTGCAAAAAACATTTCGCTTTCCCTTATGCTGGTTGTGTTTGTAATGACCTTTTATGTTCCAGCGGGAATAATCCTGTTGATTGCCGATCTGTTGCTTATCCCCGGCCTGTGGCTTTCTTTCCGCATGGTGCGTAAATACGGCAATGAGAAGAATGATATTTGCGCCGAGAACGTCAGTAGTATTGTGGAATACGTTTCGGGTATTCAGACATTCCGGGCCTACGGTGTCGGCGGCACCAAAAACAAAACAGTTACAAAGGCAATGAAAGACTTTTGTGATATTAGTTTTGTATATGAAGCAAAGATGCTGCCGATTGGCGCAATATTGAGCATTTTAATTTGGCTGGCCTGTCCGCTCATTATTTGGACGACTTATACGCCTTGGGCGGCTGGCTCATTAGATACGGTTTCCTATCTGCTAATTTGTATGTTGCCGATTTTCTGCGCAAAGCTGGCAAATTCAATCTTTGTTGACTTGACGAGCTATAAGAACCTGATGATTTCCAAAAAAAGATTCTTAAAGTCATGGACGAAAAAGAGGAAGCAGGTAGCACAGCACCGCTTATTACAAAAAACCATGAGATTACATTTGAAAATGTGGGCTTTTCCTATGTACCGGGTGAACCCGTCTTAAAAGATACTTCTTTTATCGTGCCAGACCAAAAGTTGACAGCCATTGTAGGAGATTCTGTCTCTGGTAAATCCACCATTCTAAACTTGATTTCCAAGTATTACGAAGTGGACAACGGTACAATCTGTATTGGAGGAAAAGCAATCAATCAGGTTGCCGCAGAACAGGTATTGGAACAGATTTCGATGGTCGATCAAGACGTGTTCTTATTTGACGATACAATCCGCGAGAACATACGCCATGCAAGGCCCGACGCCACAGATGAAGAAATTGAGGACGCTTGCCGGGAGGCCAACTGCGACAGTTTTATCCGCAGAATGGAAAGGGGCTATGACACACCCACAGGGGAAAACGGAAATTTGCTTTCTGGCGGTGAACGGCAACGACTTTCCATTGCCCGCGCTATACTCAAAAACAGCCCTATCTTGCTGCTCGATGAAGCTACCGCGTCATTGGACATTGAAAACGAGTTGGCCGTTAAACAGGCCATTGCCAATCTGCTGAAAAACAAAAAGACAGTGATAATGATTGCTCATACATTGTCTATCGTAAAAAATGCAGATCAAATTCTTGTGGTAGCAGATGGAAGAATTGCCGAAGCTGGCACACATGATGAACTGTTGGCTAAGAATGGGAAATACGCTGCTATGTGGAACGCAGAACAGAAAATTTCCGCTTAATAACAAGGAGGCATATTATGGCAAACAAAAATGGCACAAGGGATATGCTATTGAACGCAAGCCCGTGGAAACTGGTACTTTCATTAAGTGTTCCCGCAATTATCGGAATGGTGGTTGTAGGGCTTTACAACCTGATGGACGCTGTATTTGTAGGACAGATGGTAGGTAGCAATGCCATGACAGCGGTTTCCGTTTCCTATCCCTTTACGCTAGTAAATACTGGCGTTGCCACTTTGATTGGTGCTGGCTCGGCTTCAATCCTGTCAAGAGCAATCGGAAAGAAAGATCAGGCCACCATTGATAAGATTATGGGAAATCTAATTGCATGGAACCTGATTTTTTCTATTGCAATTACGGTGATCGGCATGGTCTTTACAAGACAGATTCTAAGTCTGTCCGGCGCAGATGGAGAAATACTGGATATTGCCACGCGCTATCTGCGGATTATCTTTGTAGGCAGCACCTTTGTAAACTTCGCACAGTCCGCTAACATGATTATGCGCGGCGAAGGTATGTTGAAACGGGCCATGCTGATTAGCGGTGGTGCGGCTGTTTTGAATATTGTTTTAGACCCAATCTTGATTATGATAATGAATACTGTCGGCAAGGGTGCGGAGGGAGCTGCTTATGCGACTATCCTTTCTCAATTTGTCCAGGCTGCCCTAACATTATGGTATTTCTTGAAAAAGAGCCAGAATGTAAAGATTCATGCTATCCGTCCAGAAAAGGAGCTGTTTTCTGAAATCTTCGGCGTTGGTTTTTCGGCTATGCTTATGCAAGTTATGCTTTTAGTGCAGCAGACCGTTCTTTACAATGTAGCGGCGCAAAATGGCGGCAGCGAGTGGCAGACAATCCTTGGTGCGACACTTCGGGTACAGTCTTTCGCGTTTATCCCTCTTTGGGGATTAAGTCAAGGCTACCAGCCAGCAGTAGGAACAAATTTCGGTGCAAAGCAGTATGACAGGGTAAAGTATATAACAAAAATCTTTTCCATTGCAGCAACGCTACTGGCAGCAATCTTCTATCTCCCGGTCATATTGGCACCTAAAGCTATGCTGTCGCTGTTTATTAAGGAATCGGAGATTGTAGCACAGGGGGCAAATGATTTTAGGCTGTTCTTCATTTCCTATATTGTATTGGGATTTTGGGTTGTAATCCTTACGCTCATGCAGTCATTAGGACGGGCTTCGTAATCCTTACGCTCATGCAGTCATTAGGACGGGCTTCTAAAGCAAGTGTGCTGGTTCTCTTGCGTCAGATTGTGATTTACATTCCTGCGGCATTTATCATGCCCCATATCGCCGGACTTGGCGTACATGGTGTATTCTGCGCCCCGCTCATTACAGACGCTATTGTGTTGATTGTGGTTATCTGGATGATGTGCAGCGAGTTTAAGCGAATGGATCAGCTAAAGGCTGCAAACAGTTAGGGCGGCTGAATGATGAAAATTCATGCGTCAGGCGAGGACTACTTAGAAGCTGTGCTGGTGCTGAAACAGGAAAAGGGCATGGTGCGTTCCGTAGACCTTGCCCGACACATGGGATTCAGTAAACCGAGTATCAGCCATGCGGTAGGCGTTCTGCGCGACGGCGGTTTCCTCACGATGGACAAAGACGGCTTTCTTCACCTGACCGACATAGGCCGGGAGGTTGCCGAGAAAATCTATGAGCGTCACCTATTTTTTACCGAGCAGCTTATCGCTGCTGGTGTAGATCGGGAAACCGCCGAGCAGGACGCTTGCCGGATTGAACACGCGATTAGCGAAACGTCTTTTGAGAAGCTAAAGGAACAGGCAAAGCAAGCTGATTAAGCGCATATCAGCCCCTTTGCAAAGAATATGAAAACCTGCCTGCCCCTCTAACGGGGAAAGAAAAAAACCGTTGGTTGGGGCAGGCCCTTTCGTGCGCCAATTTTGAAATGTACTGACCCTGACGGCGGTTTTGATTAAATCAAGGCCGCCGTTCTTTTTTCTCCAAAGAGAATGACGCGCTGACGCTGGTAAGTACGGCGGCTGACAGGAGGCAGCCGCTATGAAGCGCAAACCGATTCGACGTTTCCCAACAGGAAACGCGCCACCGCAAAAAAAGCGCGTTCACCGTCAAGGGCTGCTTCGGCCTTGAAGATGAACTATACTATGTAGGAAAAGAGCATATCGCTTCCAGATACCACCCGATAGGATTACACCCTATCGGGCGGTTTTTGTCTTTTTGCGCGGATTGTGCGGCAGGCCAAAAATATTTCTCTGAAAACTGGCGTTTAGCGGGCAGCTCGCTTTATGCCATTCGCCTTATGAGCGGAAAGGGAGTACCCCACCGAAGAATCCCCCCACAGAAAGGGGGTGAACAAGATGGAAGTAGCCCACCGCAAGTTTGGCAATGAATGGGGGCAGTTTGCCGCTACTGCAAGCTGGTACTGTACCATGAAGTCATTGACTATCTCCGGGAATTGCAGCGACAAAGCGACCACGAAAATCCGCTGGACGCGCTTTCCACGGAAGAATGGGACAAGCTCTCTACGGTAGACCGCTACCCCAGCGACAGCTTTGTGTTTTCGTCGCATGGGTGCAGCCTGTATATCGACAATGAGCTTGTCGCCGCCGCCTTTGCCGATCTGCCCCAGCAGGAGCAAAGCATTTTGATTCTGTGCTTTGTGCTGGATATGGCAGACGGCGAGATAGGCCGCGTCATGGGAATGTCCCGGAGTGCCGTACAGCTGCATAGGACAAGCACCCTCAAGCAACTGCGGACAAAATTACTGGCCCTCATGCCAAAAGGAGGTTGACGCGAATGAAACAGCCCATTTTCAAAGGCCGGGAGCCTTTGCCGGATTCTGTGATCGACGCAGCTTGCGCCGGGGATTCCGAAGCAATGGAGCTTGTGTTGCTGCACTACGACGGCTACATAAACAAGCTGTGTACCCGGACGCTCTATGACGCAAACGGTCAACCTCATGTCTGCATTGACGAGTACATGAAGCGCCGATTGCAAATCAAGCTCATTCACACCATTGCCGCCAACGACTGACAGGGCGGCATAGGACAAGCAGGGCGGCTTACCCTTTCCACGCCTTGCCTTTCCAGTGAATGACGCTGCACCTTGAAAAAGAAAGCGGCGCAAGATAACGGCGGCGCAGCATAGGGCAAATCGGATACGTTCCTTTTGCGCCGAGCCACGCGGCGGGTGCGCCATGACGCTTTTCCCCTACGGGGAAAAGCCGAGCGACCAACATCGACGCCGGAAAACAGGCATAGCAGCTTGTAGGCCACGACGCGCAGAATACATAATGATACTCCTGTATAGCCACAGTCCGAGCGTTCAAAGCGTCGCAGGCAATGGGTACAGCTCCGGCAGACCGTCGGAGGGGTGAAAC
>CANAPP010000065.1 GCA_947363565.1 uncultured Lachnospiraceae bacterium
GCCAAAAATGTAGAAAAGCCCGGCTTTTTCCGCGACTTTGTCTACAGTCTGAGAAAAGGAACCGTAAGGTTCTTTTTCTGTGTGCAGTGACTTCGGGAGGCAGAAAGATTGGGGCATCGAAACAGGACGGCGCATTGACGGAGAAAAACAGGGATGGTAAGATAAACATGCGGCTTACGGAGGCGCAAAAGAAAAAGAGATGAAAGACGAGGGAGGAATTCAACGTGGCAAAGCGGATTGCAGTGTTTGAGAAGGTGAGTTTTGAACAGTTCCGGGAAGGATTTGCGGATTGCTTCGGGGAGTGTGAGAAAGAAAGGATAAGGGAAGCGTATGAAAAGTTAAAAAAACCGGTGCGGGCGACGGTCGGCTCGGCGGGATATGATTTTTTCGCGCCGGCCGACGTGGAGCTTGCGCCAGGGGAGACAGTGAAGATTCCCACGGGGATCCGGGTGCGGATGGAGCCTGGCTGGGTGCTTTCCTGTTATCCGAGGAGCGGGCTTGGATTCAAGTACCGTCTCCAGCTTAATAATACGGTGGGGATCATCGACGGTGATTACTATCATTCGGATAATGAAGGGCACATTTTCGCAAAGCTTACCAATGACACGAAGGAAGGAAAGACAGTCCGTATCGGGGCGGGAAGTGGATTTATGCAGGGGATTTTTACGGAGTACGGCATTACCTTTGATGATGATGCGGCAGATATCCGCAACGGAGGATTTGGAAGCACCACAAAGTAACTTCACAAAACGGCAGGGAATCTGCGGGAAATTCCTGCGGGGCACATATTTCCTGAAAAACCGGGTACCCTAACTAAAAAATGAGTGGAGGGGTATCTATGCCGGATATGAAGAAAGTAACAGCTTCAAGAGAAGAGAATACAGCGTATTTAAACGAGGTTCTTCCGGTGAAGGACAGCTTTGACATTATCCAGAGGGATATGTTTATCGGAGGACGCGCGTCGTCCTTCTATTTTATAGATGGTTTTACGAAAGATGAGACGATGCTGAAGATTCTGGATTCGTTTCTGAAGGTTGCGAAGGAGGATATGCCTGCGGATGCGACATCGTTTTCCCGGGAATGCATACCTTACGTGGAGGTGGATATTCTCGGGGACTTTGATCAGGTGTTGAAAAATATCCTCTCCGGCGTCACCTGCCTTTTTGTGGAAGGGTATGAGGCATGCATTGCCATTGACTGCCGCACTTATCCCGCGAGGAGCGTGGAGGAACCGGACAAGGACAAGTCCCTCAGGGGTTCCAGGGACGGATTCGTAGAGACGATCGTTTTCAATACGGCGCTGATGCGCAGGAGGATCCGCGATCCCCATCTGATCATGGAGATGACGGAGGTGGGAGACAGTTCCCGGACAGATGTGGCCATCTGTTTTATGGAAGACCGGGTGGATGCAGAGCTTCTAGGCACAGTGAGGGAGAAGATTGCGGGTATCAGCACAGATGCGCTCCGCATGAACCAGCAGAGTTTGGCGGAGTGCCTGTTTAAAAGGAAATGGTACAACCCGTTCCCGAAGTTTAAGTTTACCGAGCGGCCGGATACGGCGGCGGCCTGTCTTCTGGAGGGAAAGGTCGTCATCCTTGTGGATAATTCGCCGTCTGCCATGATCCTGCCTACGTCGATCTTCGATATGATCGAGGAGGCTAATGATTATTATTTTCCGACGCTGACGAATGTATACTTAAAGATTGCGCGCGGACTGATCACGATAATGACGGTATTTCTGACCCCGGTGTTTTTGCTTTTTATGCAGAATCTCAACTGGCTGCCAGAGACGTTCGCTTTTGTGGCAGTGAAAGATACAGTAAATATCCCGCTGATCTTCCAGCTTTTGATCCTGGAGATCGCCATCGACGGGCTCAGGCTCGCGGCGCTCAATACGCCGAGTATGCTGAGTACGCCCCTCAGTGTCATCGCCGGCCTGGTCATGGGGGAATTCTCGGTGAAGTCCGGGTGGTTCAACGCCGAGGTGATGCTCTATATGGCATTTGTGGCGGTGGCGAACTACACGCAGCCGAACTTCGAACTTGGCTATGCGCTGAAGTTCATGCGGCTTGAGCTTCTGATCTTGACGGCTGTGTTCAACTGGTGGGGATTCGCGGCCGGATGCCTGGTCATCCTGTGCAGCATCTGCTTTAATAAGACGCTTTCCGGCAGAAGCTACCTGAATGTGAAACTGAATTAGAGCAGCCAGGCAATGTGCGATTTAATACAAATTTAATTGTTGGGTTCTGTGCAGCCTGGTTCGGAATGTGCTATACTCTGTTATACGGCCTCTAACGCGGATTCCGGCAGGACAGCGCGTAAAGGGTCATATATTCGGACGGAAAGAAGGATGGACAGTTATGCAGAATACGGCTGCAGCGAAACAGGGAAGACAGGATGAACGGCTGGGCAGTGCCCCGCTCGGGAGGCTGATGGTATCGATGGCTCTACCGGCGGTGGCAGCCCAGCTCATTAATGTGCTGTATAATATCGTGGACCGGGTCTACATCGGGCACATTCCCGGGCATGGGGACGTGGCATTGACGGGAGTGGGCGTCACCTTCCCGATCATTATGCTGGTGTCTGCGTTCAGCGCATTTGCCGGGATGGGCGGGGCGCCGTTAGCGTCTATAGAGCTTGGGAAAAGGAATTATGCGAAGGCAGAGAGGATACTTGGAAATTCTGCCGGGCTGCTCCTTATCTTTTCAGCGGTGCTTACGGTGGTTTTTTCGGTGT
This sequence comes from uncultured Lachnospiraceae bacterium, assembly GCA_947363565.1. Classification (GTDB taxonomy): domain Bacteria; phylum Bacillota; class Clostridia; order Lachnospirales; family Lachnospiraceae; genus MD308. The sequence continues at coordinate 2,737 of CANAPP010000065.1, forward strand.
TCAAGACACCGATCCTCTACGCGTTCGGAGCCAGTGAGGCCACCATCGGCTATGCAGAGAGTTACATAGGGATATATCTTGTGGGAACGATATTCGTACAGGCAGCACTGGGACTGAATACATTTATCAGCGGGCAAGGGGCATCAAAGACAGCTATGCTTTCTGTACTGATCGGCGCAGTGATCAATATTTGCCTTGATCCTGTATTTATCTTTTTGTTCGGCATGGGAGTTAAGGGGGCCGCCCTTGCCACGGTAATATCCCAGGCGGTAAGTGCTGTGTGGGTAGTAAAATTTCTGCTCTCGAAAAAGAGCGTGATCAAGCTTAAGGTTAGCTGTATGGGACTAGAGAAGGGAACGGTGAAGCTTATTGCGGCGCTGGGAGTCTCGCCGTTTATCATGCAGAGCACGGAGAGCCTGGTGAGCATCACCCTCAATTCCGGGCTGCAAAGATACGGCGGGGATCTGTACGTTGGGACGATGGCGATCATGACCAGCGTCATGCAGCTTATCACCATACCGCTGCAGGGAATAACTCAGGGCGTACAGCCCATCATCAGCTATAATTACGGTGCGGGGAATAAAAAAAGAGTAAAGAGTGCGTTCCTTCGGATGCTTGCCATCACCTTTGCCGGGATGTTTGTTTTCTGCGGGCTGGCGGTGGTCTGCCCGGGGCTTTACGCAGGGATTTTTACCAGCAATGAGGCACTGACAGAGCTTACGGTAAAAGTGATGCCGACGTATTTCCTCGGAATGACGATCTTTGGTATACAGTCGGCATGCCAGGCTACGTTCATCGCCCTGGGACAGGCGAAGGTGTCTATGTTTATCGCGCTGCTGCGAAAGGTGATCCTTCTGATCCCGCTCGCCATCATCCTGCCTAAGTTCATGGGCGTTATGGGGATCTACCGGGCGGAGCCGATCGCTGATGTGCTGTCGGTGCTGACGACGGCGACGCTGTTTTTGCTCACGGTGAAGAAAATCTTCCGTCAGATGCAGCCGTAGGGGTTTCGTATGGCTTTCGGGCTTAAGCCAGCAGATATTCTTTAGCGTACTTAATGAAGATCTTCATGGCGGGCGACCAGTCGTGGGACGGGTGTACAGCCATGCCGAGCCTGCGGCAGACGTAAGGCGTCAGGGGGCGGACATCAAAGTTGCCGGTGCGCCCGCGGATGACAAGCTCCGGCAGGATGCTGACGCCGAGATTGTGCTCTACCATGGAGAGGATGGAGAAATCATTGTTCATCGTATATTTGATGTCCGGATGGATGTCGTATTTTTTTAAGATCTGATGGATATCCGTGTTATATGTATATTCGCAGATAATGAACGGGGCGTTCTGGAACAGCTCAAGGGGGATTTCCTGATATTCGGCGTAGGGGTGCCCCTTGGGGAGGATTGCCAGCATTTCGTCATTATGCACGGGGATAAAATCCGCGGCCTGGTTTTTCTGGTAGCTGCAAAATCCGATGTCTACTTTGTAATTGAGCACCCAGTCTGCAATCTCATTTTCATGTCCTTCGATGATCTCAAAGAGAATGCCCGGATTATTCTTCTGGAACTCCCGGATGATCTTCGGGATCCAGTGGATGGAGCAGCTCGTGTAGGTGCCGATCTTTAGCGTCCCCCGTTCTGCGCCCTTCAAAAATGAAATCTCCTGCTTCAGTGATTCGCTGGCAGCGTTCAGATTGCGGATGGACGGCAGCAGGGAGATCCCTTCGTCGGAGAGGGAGATGCCGTGGTTCGTCTTCTTGAAAAGAGGGAAACCGACTTCCCGCTCAAGATTTTTCATCATCTGCGTGATGCCGGACTGTGTATAGCCAAGTTCTTCGCCTGCTTTTGTAAAGTTCTCATATTGTGCTACAGCAAGGAATACGCGCCATTTTTTAAGATCCATATGATCCCTCCTTCGTGTGATCTGACGTTTAACTTTTTATATATTACATGGATTTTTGCAGAAAAACAAGTTTTGTTTGAAAAAATGTATGGTATACTATGGAAGGAAGGAGAAGTAGTGTAATGAAAAAGCAGCTGATTATTGATAAAGAGATGAAAGGCCTGTGGCCGGCGGTGAGAGTCGGTTGTTTCCAGTATAAGGTGAAAGTGGAAAAGAAGAGTGAGGAGATGTGGAAGTATCTGAAAAAAGATATTTTTAAAAAGACGAAGGATGCCATCTTCGATTATGGGATAAATGATCTGCCGAATATTAAGGAGTCAAGAGAGGCGTATAAGGCATTCGGGAAGGATCCCAGCCGTTACCGGGTGTCCTCGGAGGCGCTGATCAGGCGTATCGGCCAGGGCAAGGGACTTTATGAGGTGAATACGGTGGTGGATGTAAATAACCTGATCTCCATAGCGTCCGGGTTCTCCGTCGGGTCTTATGATGCGGGCCGGATAGGGGATGAGCTTACTTTCCGCGTGGGGAGAGAGGGAGAGATGTATAAGGGCATCGGCAAAGATGCGGTCAATATCGCCGGCCTTCCGGTACTCGCCGACAGCGAGGGAGCGGTGGGGAGTTCTACCAGTGATTCCGTGCGGGCGATGATCACGGAGGAGACGGAGGAGGTCCTGACGTTGATCTATTCATTTTCCGACAATGAAGACCTTGAGAAGGCGCTTTTGTACGGAAAAGAATATCTGGAAAAATATGCGGGAGCGAGTAAGACAGAGTGCTGGATCGTAAAATGACCAGAAAAAGGACTGGAAAAATATGAAATAAAGTGTTGACATTTTATGTGCCCTGTATTATACTACAATCTGTGTGAAGAAAAAGAAAGCAGAGTATCCACTCTCACCATAGCACGATCGGGTGACTATTGGTCTGATATTGTGTAAGGCAGATTCCGTGCAAGGGGAGTTTTTATGCAGATATTTAAGTGGGTAGTCGCAAGCTATTCACTTATTTTATTTGATGGAGGTGCACGACAATTAGCGATTTAATGATTAACGGGCAGATTAGAGACAAAGAGGTACGTTTGATTGGCGAGAACGGCGAACAGCTCGGGATTATGTCTTCAAGAGAGGCGATGAAGCTGGCGCAGGAGGCGGAGCTTGACCTGGTGAAGGTAGCCCCGAAGGCACAGCCGCCGGTATGTAAGATTATCGATTACGGAAAGTACCGCTACGAGCTTGCGAGAAAAGAAAAAGAGGCGAAGAAGAAGCAGAAGACCGTTGAGATTAAGGAAGTGCGTCTTTCACCGAACATAGACACCAATGACCTGAACACCAAAGTGAATAATGCCAGAAAATTTATCGGCAAAGGCAACAAAGTAAAGATTACCCTGCGCTTCCGGGGCCGTGAGATGGCGCATGTGCAGCAGAGCAGGCATATCCTGGATGATTTTGCAAAGCAGCTTGCGGACATTGCGACAGTAGAGAAACAGCCGAAGTTAGAAGGCAGGAACATGAGTATGGTTTTAACTGAAAAACGTTAAAAATATATACAAATTAAGGAGGAAATCAACATGCCAAAAATCAAAACAAATAGAGCGGCTGCAAAGCGCTTCAAAAAGACAGGTACAGGAAAGTTAGTCAGAAATAAAGCTTATAAGAGCCATATCTTAACGAAGAAGTCCACGAAGAGAAAGAGAAATCTCAGGAAACCGACCGTTACGGATGCAACAAACGTAAAGAATATGAAGAAGGTATTGCCGTACCTGTAAGCTTTTGCTTTTCGGGATGGTAAGAAGTGAAGGAGGATATAAGAGATGGCAAGAATCAAAGGCGGATTAAACGCTAGAAAGAGACATAACAGAACTTTAAAGTTAGCGAAGGGATACAGAGGAGCACGTTCCAAACAGTACAGAGTTGCGAAGCAGTCAGTGATGAGGGCTCTCACCTCTGCATACGCAGGAAGGAAGCAGAGAAAGCGCCAGATGCGTCAGCTCTGGATCGCTCGTATCAACGCAGCGGCAAGGATGAACGGCCTGTCTTACAGCAGGCTGATGCACGGCCTTAAGCTGGCGAATGTTGACATCAACAGAAAGATGCTGGCTGAGATGGCTGTCAATGATGCAGAAGGATTCACATCTGTTGCAGAGCTTGCAAAGACCAAGCTTGCGTAATTTCAGTATATAGAATAGTAAGATATGCACATGCAAACTGCCTTTTTGGGGCAGTTTGTTTCGTTACTAAAGAAAAAATGAGAGATAAAGTGCATTTGATGGGATAATGTGATACAATGGGTACAAAATGTGATCACAAAAAGACGGATGAAGGGACAGGATGCAGGATGATAAATCGGGACTGGGAGAGATTCGGAGATTCAATCAGGGATACGGTGCAGAGTGCCATAGACGCCGGGAATTTTGAAGAACTGAGCCAGACGGTCGCGGATACAGTGAATCGTGCGATGGACAGTTTCGCGAAAAATATAAAATATACCGGACAGGCGGTGCGGCGGGAAAGACCAGGGCAGACGGCGGGAACTTCGCAGAATATGGAAAATATGCCGGATAAGCCGCCGGTGCCGGACGTTTACCGGCGGACAACTTCAGTGAAAGCCTGGGGCTATACGTTTCTGACCGTGGGCGGGATTGCCGGGCTTTCGTGTCTTCTTCTGCTTGCCTTTGGCATAACGGGGACGATGCTTGGAGCCGGGACCACAGTGGGGATTGCAAGCCGGTCCGCAGGGGTCATGGCGTCTCTTGGACTTTTCGGGGTCCCGGGGATTGCCGGAGGGCTTCTGGCCTTTAAGGGATTTAAGAAAATAAAAAGAGCCGAGCGGTTCCAGGCATATGTGCGCACCATCGGCACCCGGGAATACTGCAACGTAAAGGAGCTGGCACAAAGGGCAGGAAGAAAGACGGCTCCTGTGATCCGGGACCTGAAATATATGATAAGAAAGCGCTGGTTTATGGAAGGCTATCTTGTGGGGAAGCAGACTTGCCTGATCGTCACGGATTCGATGTATAAAAGGTATTGCGGCCTGGAAAATGAGCGGATACGAAACGAGCGTGAGGAGCAGGAGAGAAAGAGGCTTGAAGGCTTTAAGGAACGCAGAGAGCAGGAGAGGCGCCAGGAGGAGGTAAAGCGGCTTTCGCCCGAGATCCGCAGGATCATCGAGGAGGGCGACCGGTATATCCGCAGGATCCATGAGTGCAATGATGCGATCCCCGGGCAGGAGATCTCAGCGAAGATTTCCCGGATGGAGGTTCTGGTGGACAGGATCTTTGACCGGGTGGAGCAAAATCCCGAGTCGGCGGGAGATATCCGGCGGCTGATGGACTATTACCTGCCGACGACGGTGAAGCTTCTCGACGCTTACCAGGAGCTTGACGACCAGCCGGTACAGGGGGAAAATATCCTGTCATCCAAGAGGGAGATCGAGGGGACGCTGGATACGCTTAACCTGGCATTTGAAAAGCTGCTGGATGATCTGTTCCAGGAGACGGCGTGGGATGTATCTTCGGATATATCCGTACTCCGTACTATGCTGGCACAGGAAGGGCTCGCCGAAGAGGACTGGAAAAGATAAGGGCGGAGATAAGCAGGAAGAGACAAAAGAGAGATTCGTAAGAACAGATAAAGGAGAACAGGTAAGATGAATGAATTTAAGGAATTTGAGGCAGCGCCGACACTGACTCTGGAGCCTTTCGGGGAAGAGACGGCGTCCGTAATCAATGCCGGAGGGCCAAAGGAGCCGGAAAAGCCCAAAGAGGCGTGGGATGACAGCATGCTTTCGGAGGAGGAAAAAAGGCAGGTAGAAGCATTCGCAAAGCAGATCGACCTTACGAACTCCTCGGTGATCCTGCAGTACGGCGCGGGAACCCAGAAAAAGCTGGCGGATTTTTCGGAGTCTGCGCTGGAGAATGTGAAGACGAAGGATCTTGGCGAGGTCGGGGAGCTGCTCTCCGGTGTGGTCAGGGAGCTGCGGGACTTTGACGAGGAGGAAGAGAAGGGATTTTTCGGGATTTTTAAGAAATCCTCCAATAAAGTACAGGCGATGAAGGCGAAGTACGCCAGGGCGGAGACCAACATCAACCACATCTGCCGGGTTCTCGAGAACCACCAGATCCAGCTCCTTAAAGACATCGCCCTTCTTGATAAGATGTACGAGCTGAACCTGACGTATTTTAAAGAGCTGTCCATGTATATCATGGCGGGGAAAAAGAAGCTTGAGGAGGTAAGAAGCGTCCAGTTAAGGGAGCTTCTTTCAAAGGCAGAGCGCACAGGGCTTGCCGAGGACGCCCAGGCAGCGAAGGATTTAGACGCCATGTGCAGCCGGTTTGAGAAGAAGATTCATGACCTTGAGCTTACCCGGACCATTTCCCTGCAGACGGCGCCCCAGATTCGGATGGTGCAGAGCAACGATACGCTGATGGCGGAGAAGATCCAGTCTACCATCGTCAATACCATCCCCCTCTGGAAAAGCCAAATGGTGCTTGCCCTCGGGGTGGAGCATTCGGCAAGGGCAGCGCAGGCCCAGCGGGAAGTGACGGATATGACCAATGAGCTGCTGAGGAAAAATGCGCAGAAGCTCAAGATGGCGGCTGTGGAGTCGGCTAGGGAATCTGAGCGCGGCGTCGTGGAGATCGAGACGCTGAAGCATACGAACGAGACACTGATCTCCACCCTTGACGAGGTGATGAAGATCCAGCAGGAAGGCAGGCAGAAGCGGGCCGAGGCGGAGCAGGAGATGTACCGGATGGAGCAGGAGCTGAAGGCGAAGCTGCTTAAGATATAGCGCGAGAGGATATGGAGCATATGGCCCAAGGGCTGACGGGAGTTTTCCGGTCAGCCCTTTGACCGCATATACCGTATATGCCGGTGGCGGACAGGCACCATACGCAGCATTCCACGGTTATGACGGGTAGTTAAGCTGCTCTGCGGTGATGTGAAAAAGCACCTCATTGAGGTATTTCCTGGAAAGATACTTTGCCATAGGAAGGTTCATGTCCAGGTAATTCCCGCAGTCTTTTGCAGCGGCTCCAGGCACTTCCCCCTCGAAATCCGCCATAAACTGATACATTTCCGTCAGAAGAGGCACGATATCCTTTGACTGGTATTCGCCGGACAGGATCAGGTAAAATCCGGTGCGGCAGCCCATAGGCCCGAAGTAGATGGTCTTGTCTGCAAAGTCTTTGTGATTCCTCAGAAAAGTTGCGGCTAAGTGCTCGATGGTATGTATCTCTGCGGTATTCATCACAGGTTCACAGTTAGGTCTAGTCATGCGAAGGTCAAAAGTGGTGACCGGGTTGCCGGTTACGTTGTCAATCCGGGATACATAGACACCTGGGACGAGCCGCAGATGGTCTACAGTAAAGCTTGCTATTTTTTCCATAAAGTTTCTCTCCTTTTTCTAATATTGCCTGCTAGTAGTATAACATTTTTATCCAGAATTGACTATGAAAAATACAGGGAGTTGTGATATACTTATAAAGCGTGTGAATGAAGAGGATACACAGTATGATATCAGGCAGGAGGCGTGATAGATGAAATTATATATGGTACGGCATGGCGAGACTGACTGGAACAAGGCGCGTAAGATCCAGGGACAGGTGGATATCCCGCTCAATGCTTTCGGGAGACATCTGGCAGAAGAGACGGGAAAAGGACTGGCATCTATTCCTTTTGAAGCCTGTATAAGTAGCCCTCTTGAAAGAGCGGTAGAGACGGCAGAGCTGATCCTTGAAGGCAGGCCGGTGCCAATCTTTACTGATAGGCGGATTATCGAGATGGCATTCGGTGTCTGGGAGGGCGGATGCTGTTCAGAGGAAGGGTGGGATCTCCCGCAGGAGTTTCGCTATTTTTTTCACGCACCGGAAAAATACGTGGCGCCGGAGGGCGGCGAGGATTTTTATATGGTGAGAGACCGGCTGGAGAGTTTCCTGACAGAGCTTTATCAGAAAAAGGAATGGCAGGATAAGAACATTTTGATCACTACCCACGGTGCAGCCCTCTGCGGGATGCTGAATGTCATAAAGAATCAGCCGGTATCCGAGTATTGGGGCGTGGGCGTACATAAGAACTGTGCGGTTACAGAAGTGGAAGTGACAGGGGGCGTGCCGGTGATACTGTCGGAGAATTATGCTTATTATAAGGATGAAGTAAAGGCGTGGTAAGTGCGCCTGACAGGTAAGACTTGGATAGAATCTAATGTAACAGAAAATAACAGTGGATTTGGAGGATGAAGAGATGATCAATGGAAAAAAAGTATTATTCAGCGGAATGCAGGCGACGGGAAATCTGACCTTGGGAAACTATCTGGGGGCGCTGAAAAATTGGGTGACTTTAAGTGATGAATATGAATGTTTTTACAGCGTGGTAGATCTGCACTCTATTACCGTGCGGCAAGATCCGGCAACCTTGCGGAAACGTGCGCGTGCACTTCTTACCCTTTATATTGCGGCAGGGATCGACCCGGAGAAAAACTGCATCTATTACCAGTCCCATGTGTCGGGGCACGCAGAGCTTTCCTGGATACTTAACTGTTTCACTTATATGGGTGAGTTAAACCGTATGACCCAGTTTAAGGATAAGTCGGCTAAGCACGCTGATAACATCAATGCGGGGCTTTTTACTTATCCGGTCCTTATGGCGGCGGATATCCTCCTCTATCAGGCGGATGTGGTTCCGGTGGGTGTGGACCAGATGCAGCATTTGGAGATTACAAGAGATATCGCAGAACGCTTTAATAACATTTACGGCGATGTATTTACCGTGCCGGAGGCATATATCGGCAAAGTTGGAGCGAAGATCATGAGTCTGCAGGATCCGTCTAAGAAAATGTCGAAGTCTGACGAGAATCCCAATGCCAGCATCTATCTGATGGATGATCCGGATACGGTCATGCGCAAATGTAAGCGTGCGGTTACGGACTCTGAGGCACAGATCCTTTACCGCGACGAGCAGCCGGGAGTGAAGAACCTGATCGATATCTACAGTGCATGTACGGGGAAGACGCCGGAGGAAGTGGTAAAGGAATTCGACGGTAAAGGTTACGGAGACTTTAAGACTGCCGTAGGTGAAGGGGTAGTATCTGTCTTAAAGCCGCTGCAGGACGAGGTGGCAAGACTTGAGAAAGATAAGGCGTACATTGACAGCGTCATCAAGAACAATGCGGAGAAAGCCAATTATTTTGCTATGAAGACGCTGCGCAAGGTGCAGAAAAAGGTTGGATTCCCGGAGAGGATACGGTAATGCATCAGATTCAGACAGCAGGAGAACAGAAATATTATGATTTTATCAGCGACAGGGTAAAACAGGCGCGCACCGGCATGATCGTGTGGGCCAGTCTGTTAAGTCTTGCCCTGATCAGCTTATTTAACAATATCGTGATTGCCCTTATATTGGCTCTTGCGGGAGCTGTACTTGCTGTTGTCAATGTAAGATCACAGCAGCAGCTAAAAGAGAAGCTTGACCATATAGCTGATAAAGAAGAGTTCTTTTGCCAGCTTGGGGCGCCGGATGTCCTGACAGCGCCGGAGGGACATGTGCTGGTGACAAAAGATTACGTTCTTACGGGTAAAGGGGATATATCCATTTACTATATACCTGATATGGAAAAAGTAGAAGTGGGGCTAAAGGGGCATACAAAGAAGTCCCTGTTTCTGACGGACAGGCAGGGGATTCGTCATGAGATCATGACTTGTGCGCAAAATACCGGGGCCTCAAAAGAATTTGACGCAGTGTACCAGACGCTGCTTAGAAAGTACAGATAAATTATAAATGTTTATAAAGACTCTTTGGCTTATCAGAAATCGCTGATAAGCGGAGGAGTTTTTCTTTTTGTTGAAAATACTATGGATATACCATATAATAAATATTATGAGAAGTTATTCATCTGGAAGGAGGGGTGTGTATGAAGTTAAGTGATGGAAAAAATAATTCTAATTTTGCTTTTCTGGACAATGAATTTCCGGTACTTGCCAATTTTGGCAGACTGGCAGAACAGTATTGCTTTACGGATGCAAACTCCTGTCTTATGAAATTGGGAATGATTGGGGAGAATATTGTTAATCTGATGTTTACCTATGACAGGATTCCTTTTCCGGAAGAAAATACTGCTGTGAAAAGAATCGGCATCCTGCATAGAGAGGGGCTGCTTAATTCGGACTTAGTCTCGATTCTCCATGAATTGAGAAAGAAGAGGAACCTTGCGGTTCATGAGAATTATTCGTCCGTGGAGGATGGGAAAACACTTCTTCAGATGGCGTTTAGCTTGTGTGAATGGTTTATGATGACATATGGGGATTACACTTATGAGCATCGGGAATTTGTGATGCCTCCTGCTGACAGGGAGGTTATTTTTGAAGATAAACAGCGAGAACTGGAAAGAGAGAAGGAGCTGGAATATCAGGCAGAGACGACAGCGAGACAGGCACCGGATGTAGAAAGAGAAGAACGGAGGAAACGGGCCGGTGCGGCAGCAAGCTGGCGGCAGAAGTCAGAGGCTGAGACGAGATTTTTGATTGACGAGCAATTAAGAAAGGTTGGCTGGGAGGCGGATACGCGAGTCATCCGTTATTCGAAAGGCGTCCGCCCGATGAAAGGGCGCAATATGGCGATTGCCGAGTGGCCGGTAGACTTGGGCGCTGGCAGGATGGGATATGTTGATTATGTACTGTTTGTCGGAACTAAGATGGTTGCAACGATAGAGGCAAAGGCAGTCCATAAAGATATTCCGTCGGTGCTTGATTACCAGGGAAAGGATTATCCGAAAAATATACGCAGGGAAGATGAGATTTATCAGATTGGTACATGGGGCGCTTATAAAGTTCCATTTACTTTCGCAACGAACGGCAGACCGTATTTGAAACAGTATGAGACGAAGTCGGGAATCTGGTTTCTGGATCTGCGTGTGCCTTATAATGCCCCGAAAGCTTTGCACGGCTGGATGAGTCCGGAAGGTATGATGGAATTGCTGGAAAAGGATATTGAGGAAGGCAATCATAAGCTTGAGGAGACACCGTATGATCTTCTGAGAGATAAAGACGGCCTAAACTTGCGGGATTATCAGATACGGGCAATACAGGCAGCAGAACGGGCGGTGATTAGCGGCAAAAAGACGGCTCTTTTGGCGATGGCGACTGGAACGGGGAAGACGAGAACCGTTCTTGGAATGATTTATCGTTTTCTTGCTACAGGGCGTTTCCGCAGGATTTTGTTTTTGGTGGACAGGAGCGCGCTTGGGGAGCAGGTGGAAGATGTATGTAAAGAAGTAAAGCCTGAGGGACTTCAGACACTGGATAATATTTACAATATCAAAGGGCTGGAGGATAAGCTTATCGATAAAGAGACCCGGATACAGATTGCTACCGTGCAGGGGATGGTGAGGCGCATCCTGTACAATGAAGGGGATACGATGCCTGCCGTCACAGATTATGACCTGGTCATTTGCGACGAGGCTCACAGAGGCTTTTCGCTGGACAAAGATATGGGTGAAGAGGATATGCTGTACCGGGATCAGAGAGATTTTCAGAGCAAATACCGGAAGGTGATTGATTATTTTGACGCGGTAAAGATTGGATTGACGGCAACGCCGGCACTGCAGACAACCGAGATATTTGGACAGCCTGTGTTTAAATATACTTACCGGGAGGCGGTGATAGAAGGGTATCTGGTGGACCACGATGCGCCCCATAAGCTTACGACAGAGCTTAGTTCTAAAGGAATCCACTATCATAAGGGAGACGTGGTTACAGAGTATGACCCTGTGACGGGCGAGCTTACGAACAGCGAGCTGCTGGAAGACGAACTGGATTTTGAAATCGAACATTTTAACCGGCAGGTTATCACAGAGAATTTTAACCGGGCTGTGTTGGAAGAGATTGCGAAGGATATTGACCCGGAGGCGGTGAAGGAGCAGGGAAAGACTTTAATTTATGCGGTGGATGATCAGCATGCGGATTTGATTGTGAAGATTTTGAAGGACATTTACAGTAAGACAGGTGTGGATAATGATGCGGTTAAGAAGATTACCGGGAAAGCAGGTGAGGGAAACCCGAAAAAGATAAAAGAGATGATCAAGAGATTTAAAAATGAAGATTTCCCAAGCATTGCCGTTACCGTTGACCTTCTGACAACAGGAATTGATGTGCCGGAGATAACGACGCTGGTATTTATGCGGCGCGTGAAATCCAGGATTCTGTTTGAACAGATGCTGGGGCGGGCGACGCGGACCTGTGATAAGTTCGTAAAAGATCATTTTGAAATCTATGACCCGGTTGGTGTATATGAGTCGCTTGAGCCGGTAAGTACGATGAAACCGGTTGTGGTAAATCCGACAGTTACATTTACCCAGCTTTTGGACGGGCTGGAAGTAATCGAGGAAGAAAATCAGGTGCGTAATCAGGTGAACCAGATTATTGCGAAACTGCAGCGGAAAAAACGTGATATGGATCATCATACGTTGGAGCAGTTTACAGAAATGTCCGGGGGAATGGAGCCGTCAGAGTTTATCGCGGATGTAGAAGAGCAGGAGCCAGGAGCAGCCAAAGAACGGTTGCTTAAGCATTATGAGATGTTTCGGATGCTGCAGGAATCTAAGGGGAAGAGAGCGCGGTCTGTCGTCGTATCGACAGATGCGGACAAGCTTATTTCCCACGAAAGAGGTTATGGTGAACATGAGAGCAGGCGTCCGGAGGATTATCTGGATGAATTTTCTGATTATATAAGGACAAATCTCAATGAAATAGCGGCACTGCATGTGGTTTGTACGAAACCGAAAGAGCTGACGCGGGATAATCTTAACAGTTTGAGGCTTAAGCTGGCCAGGGAGGGATTTACCCAGCAGCAGCTCAATACTGCGGTAAAAGAAGTGACCAATGAGGAAATGGCGGCGGATATTATCAGCCTGATTCGGAGATATGCGCTAGGTTCACCGTTAATCAGCCATGAATCCCGGATTCGGAGGGCGGTAAATAAGCTAAAAGGCTCCCATGATTTTTCTAAGCAGGAGCTGAACTGGATTGACAAAATGGAAAAATACTTAATGAAAGAATCTGTTTTGACGGTATCGGTGTTTGATGAGGATGGAAGATTCAGAAATTCCGGAGGGTTTGCAAGGATTGATAAGGTATTCCAAAATAAATTAGAAGAGGTCGTGGCAGAACTGAATGAGTATCTGTATGATGATGGAGGCAGGAGTGCGTGATTCGGGATAAGTTAATTGAAAAATCTCCGTTACACCGCAATCTGCTTAAAATTATTGAGTTGAGGAATACAAGTACGCATTTTATTACGGAAGAGTATGAGATGATCTATATTCCATTGTTTCAGGCGTGTGTCCTTAATTTTGTGGAAAAGATGCAGGAGTTTCATCAAGTTGATATGACAGAGGTTGTTCCTCAGAATTTTTTGACATTAGCGGTCAGTATGAAGTCTTTGGATGAGAATGTTATCCGGGTAAAGTATCCGGAAGAAATTGCGGAGCGGATTTTGGAAACTAACAGTTCGCTAATCCCGATGATCAATGGGAATAATCAGTCTTTTGCAATTAAGATTGAACATTATCATTATCTTACGAAGGATAAAAACAAAGCGACTTCTTTTGTCCATGTGGATAGGACGGCAGAGGCCGGTGTCAAAATCATCAAGGAATTAAAAGACCCAAGCAATACTCATAAATATACGATGAAAACAGCACTGATAGAATTTACGCGCAGCCATCTTACAGCTATTCCATGCAGGCTGTCGAGCTGATTGTCGGAGAGATTAAAAAAGATCCGGAAAACATACTGCAAAAATTAAAGGAAATGGCAAAAAAATAAGTTAACCCCAGGGGCAAAGGAATTCTTGGTCTACACCTACTCCCATTCGGGAACCCAGCCTTTATCCTTCACAAGTTAACTTATTTGTATTATAGCATATGGACGGGATTTGTCAATTATGCAATAAAAAATGTACAGGAGAAAAAATATGACTACACAGGAAATTGTATCCAAGCTTTGGAATCTTTGTAATGTATTGCGTGATGACGGGATTACTTATCATCAGTATGTTACAGAGCTGACGTATATTTTGTTTTTGAAAATGGCAAAGGAAACGAATGCTGAGAGCCAGATACCAGAGGCGTATCGTTGGGATAGTTTAATTAAGAAAAGCGGTATGGAGCTAAAAAAGTTTTATAAGGAACTGCTTGGTTATCTGGGAGACAATTGCCAAGGCCGTATCCGGGAAATCTATCAGGGTGCGGCAACGAATATTGACGAGCCTAAAAATCTGGAAAAGATTATTACGACGATTGACGGGTTGGATTGGTTCTCTGCCCGTGAGGAGGGTCTTGGCAATCTGTATGAAGGGCTGTTGGAGAAGAATGCCAGTGAGAAGAAATCCGGCGCAGGGCAGTATTTTACGCCGCGCGTGCTTATCGATGTCATGACGCGGCTGATGAAACCCCAGCCGGGTGAAAGGTGCAATGATCCGGCGTGCGGAACTTTTGGGTTTATGATTGCCGCCAATCAGTATGTGAAAGAGCAAACCGACAATTTTTATGATCTGGATGCAGATGCGGCGGACTTTGAGCGTGAGGAGGCATTTACCGGGTGCGAGTTGGTTCATGATACCCATCGTTTGGCATTGATGAATGCGATGCTGCATGGGATTGAGGGAGAGATTATTCTTGGAGATACATTGTCTAATGTCGGAAAATCGATGAAAAACTTTGACCTGGTGCTTACCAATCCGCCTTTTGGAACGAAAAAGGGAGGGGAGCGTGCGACCCGGGACGATTTTACATTTCCAACCAGTAATAAACAGCTTAATTTTTTACAGCACATATACCGCAGCCTGAAAGCGGACGGAAAAGCCCGTGCTGCGGTAGTCCTGCCGGACAATGTGTTATTTGCTGACGGCGAGGGAGAAAAGATTCGCCTGGATCTGATGAATAAATGCAATCTGCATACAATTCTCAGACTTCCTACAGGGATATTTTACGCGCAGGGAGTAAAGACAAATGTGTTATTTTTTACGAGAGGGAAGACTGAGAAGGGGAATACAAAAAATATCTGGTTTTATGACCTTCGTTCTGAAATGCCGTCTTTTGGTAAAACAAATCCTTTGAAAATAGAACATTTTGCTGAATTTGAGAAGTGTTACTGCCCGGACTGTATGGAAAACAGAGAGGAAACATATTCAGAGGAAAATCCAAATGGGCGTTGGAGAAAGTTTACGTTTGAAGAAATTGCTGCCAGGGATAAGACAAGCCTGGATATTACATGGATTAAGGCTCAAAATGCAAGTGATGATTATACGCTGGAAGAATTACTGGATCAGATTAAGCAAAAATCTTTAAATATTGCAACGGCAGTCGCGGAATTGGAAAAATTGATCAGTGAGGTGGAAGAGTAGTGGATACGAAGGCATTAAGGCAAAAAATACTGGATCTGGCGATTCGCGGCAAGCTGATTCCACAGAATCCGGAGGATGAACCGGCATCAGTGCTGCTGGAAAGGATTCGCCGGGAAAAGCAGCAGATGGTGAAGGATGGGAAACTGAAAGCAAAGGATATAAAGAATGATTCGGTGATATTTGTCGGTGAGGATAGTTTGCATTATGAGAAGTTCCAGGACGGCAGCGTGAAATGTATCGAGGATGA
>CANAPP010000066.1 GCA_947363565.1 uncultured Lachnospiraceae bacterium
GTAGAGCACTTGACTTTTAATCAAGTTGTCCGGGGTTCGAATCCCCGCACGCTCACTTAATCTATGTGCGGATGTGGCGGAATTGGCAGACGCGCTAGACTTAGGATCTAGTGGGCTTCCCGTGCAGGTTCAAGTCCTGTCATCCGCATTTAGCAGGAGTGCTTTGCCACTATAAAAGTAAAGAAAGATCCCCAAACTGTACGGCAATACGGTTTGGGGATTCGTTTTTTTCCATATGCATTTTATCATTCACACTCATACAAAAATGAAAAAAGTTTATTGCTTTATCCGCACACTACGCCAAAATCCTAATATATTATCCATGTAAAGCTATATTAGGAGAAGTGTATATCAATGGAAGGAAGAAAAGCATTGTTGTCTAATACGTGCGATTTTAAGGGAATCAGGCCCATCATGATGGAGCTGCCTTACCCGCCGCTTCAGGTTAGGGAGAAAAATACTGCATACGCGAACCTGCTCAGCATCGATTACTGCGGTGCTGTATCCGAGCTGTCCGCAATCACGCAGTACATCAATAATGAAAACAGAATATCCAGTGAAAATTGTGCGCTCGGGAAGACGATCTTAGGTATAGGGATGGCGGAGATGATGCATCTGCAAAAGCTCGGGGAGCTGATCTGCCTGCTCGGGGGCAATGTGGATTACACTGCCAGGTTCCAGAACGGAAGGCAGAAGATGTGGACGCCAGAGTATCTGGAGATCCCGCAGAATGTCCGGAAGATGATCCTGGCAGACATTGAGGCCGAGCGGGATGCCATCAGCCAGTATAAGATGCATATCAAGATGATAAATGACGAGTATGTCAATGCAGTACTGGCGCGGATCATCAAGGACGAAGAGTACCATATCATGATCCTGCAGTCCTTGTAATGTGCTGGCCTGGCCGGATGGCCGGATCATCTGAAAATAGAATGTGAAGACAAGAAGAGACACCTCGTGATGTGAGGTGTCTCTTGTGATCTGTCATCGTTTATTTCACTTTAGCTTTTTTGATTCTGTCCTTGATGATCAGGTAGCTTGACAGATAAGAACCGATCATGAGCGCAACCCAAAGCTGGATGTTGTTCAGGTCGCCTGTTCTGGCAGATGTGAGCCTGCTGCTGTTGGAACCGCTGCCGCTGTTCGTGCCATTCGTTCCAGTACCATTAGTACCGGTCGTTCCATTGCCGTTGGTGCCGGTCGTTCCGGAGCCATTCGTGCCAGAGCCGTTGCTTCCATTGGATCCGGTAGAACCGTTGGCGTTGGATGATACGTTCTTATTGCCGCTGTTGTCATCGTCTTTATCGTCATCTTTCTCGGCTGTAGTGATGGCGTTTTCACCGTTGCTGATTTCAGATTCATTGTAATTGTCCGTTGCAGCGTAGCGGGATACAAAGTAATACTCTGTGTCGGCTTTGAGCTTGTTGAAGGTAGGACTATCCTGCCAGGTCTTTCCGCCGTCTTTGCTGTACTGAGCTTTAGCGCCGCTGACAGCACTGTTCGGTATCGTCTCCAGAGTAATGCTTGTGGACTTAACACTCTTTTCTGCAGGTACCGGAGGAGCTTCCTGTGTGCCTTTTTCTACGGTAAATGTGATCGGTATAGACGCGGACTTCTCTCCGGAGGTATCCGGTGAATCCGTGTTAAAGCCTTCTGCCTGAGCCTGAATCTGGTTGTCGCCTGTGCTTGTATCCGGGTTGTATCCGACTTCAAAAGTTACGACAAATTCATCGGTGTATGTACCTACGTTTAAGTCAGGCTTCGGCTGAATCTTAAAGGTCTCGTTGTTCTTTCCGGCAGGGACGATCGCGCTGTCTGTCTCTTTGTGAAGAATAGCAAACGGTGATTCGTCACTGAGCGCGATGCTCTTGATGGTAATATCTTCCGTCTTGTCATGGTTGCGGAAAGCGATAGCTTTCGCGGCAGGAAGAACCTTGTACGGTGATTTGCCTAAGTCAAATGTCTCCGGAGAGATGCTCAGGGCATTACCTCTTCCAACAACAACCTCTTTTGCCTGGCTGGCAAATGTATATTTTCTGTTCTCGCCGGTTCCTTCATCTACGGCCTTTGTACGTACCAAATAAGTACCAGCAGGAAGATTTTCAATTGTCTTTGCAGGGCAGGTTACCCAGTCGTCATCACTGCCTTTCAGCTTGTATTCCATGGAAGTGGTTACTCCAAGGATTTTACCGTCTCCTGCACTGGAGAAGCTTTCCGCCTGACCTTTTGGTGAGGTGGGTGCTTTGCCAATATCTGGAATATTTAAAGTCTGTGTATTTTTCTTGTCTGTATCGTACAAGGAAATCGTTTTGCCAAACCACTTATCTTTAATTTCCAAAAGACCATTTGCGCCTATGGTGCATTCGTCAAAGTTTTCGGGATTCCCGTCAATAGAAATTTGGTATTTTCGATTTGGAATTAAAGATAATTGTTTTGTACTATAAACAATAGAAGCCTTTTTTTCAGTCTTAAATTCTTTTGAAGTCGGACCTGGTTCTGAAGCTTCATGGTTAGTTGTCGATGCATAACGGGCTACAAATTTATATTCCGTATCTGCTTCTAAATCTGTAAATGTAAGCTCTTTCTGCCATGTTTTGCCATTATCTTTGCTATATTCAAATTCTTTTTTATTCCCTTCGATTTCTATAGGCTTTAACGTAATGCTATTAAAAGAAGCAGAATCAAATTCTGGAGCTACTTCAAGATTGCCACCTTCGTAAGGGAGCTTTTTTACCGTAAATTCTACGGCGTCTTCTATAACAATAGGCTCTTGATCTGCGTTAAGTCTGTTTTTATAATTTATCGTAATGGTAGCTTTATAGTCGCCTGCATTAAGACCAGTTTTTGGACGAATCTGCCAGGAAGTATCTCTTGCCGGGCTGTTTGGCTCTGCTTTTGGAATATCATTACCAGGAATAATCTCAAAGGCATCTTCGTTATCAACAGTTATACTGGTTATTGTAGCGCCGCCCTGTATATCTGAATTTTGGATAATAATACTTGCGGCTGCAGGCAGATCTTTTTCTTCGTATCCAAAGTCTTTTGAAGCAAAGACGTGCGGACGGTTCTCTAAAGAAGCAGTTAGAGGAGTTGCACGCCCAACGGTAACTGTCTGGGCAGACGGAAGGCTGGCAAAAAGACTGTCAGTAGGATTGTCAGCCTCGACATATTTGTAACGTACCCGATAAGTACCTGGCTTCACGTTAGTGAAAGTGTTATTGGAGAAATTGCTCGATTTCCAATCGCTGGGTTTATAATTGTCTTTGCCTGCGCCTTTATCTTCGGCATATTCCATCGTATTGTTTACTCTGGCAATCGTACCGTCATCTCCGCCGGAGACTGTCTCGGGAGTAGCGGTAAAACCGCTTGGACCTGACGTGGGTCTGGTTGGAATATATAAAATCTGACGCACAGAATTCACATCAGGATTGGCAGTGGAATCTGAAGGCTGAATTACCATATATTGACCAAGCCAACCATCTTGAATTGCAATACCCGCTGAAGGGTTAGATATTTCTCCAATATCAAATGTCCCTCCTGTACTTGACTGCAGATGAAACTCATAATTATTGTGTTCCAAACCTTCAATTTTTTCTTCGGCCATATTAACACGTGCCAAACCTTCAGATTTAACAATCCCACCCATTTGATTAAAGGTTCCGGTTCCATACTTTGTATAGTTACCATTTTTCAGACATTCAAGAGTTCCGTCATTTATTGTAAGCAAACCTCCATTAAATGGCACATTACTGGTATTAGATCCACCACCAGCTATTAAAACAACTCTTCCGCTATCTACAATGAATGATGAGTCTGAAGCAGTATTAACGGCAGCAGTCGTAGTCGAACCAGCAGAGTTGCTTCCACCTGTAATAGTTATACAACTGTTTGATCCGGACAAATGAAGCTGGCCTTTATCTTTAATTTCAACAGCATTACCGCCACTGCTTTTTAAAGAGTTATTAATGCCTTGTACAGTAATATAAACATTCGCATTGTCAATAATAAGCTGCAGCTCACTGAGCGCACTAAGATTATTAAAATTCAGATACAATGCGTTTCTGTTTGTGCTATTGAGGTCTTTTATAATAATTTTTCTGGGGGAACCTGCCGTGCCAGAAATAGTGTACGCGTTGTTCGTCAATGACTCAATAGAAGAATCGTCTTGATCAAGCTCCTCATTCGCCGGTAGATTGCCTTGTTGTATTTTGTTTCGATCTACTAAAATGTCTCCAGTAGAAATATCCATGGACTGTGCTGCCTCCGCCCTCATGGCCGGCACCGCCATCAAAAAGCAGACCGCCAAAAATAATTTTAAAAATAGTCTTTTTGTTTTCATGTCCTTTCGCCTCTTTTACTTACTAATTAGTTATACTGGTTTCATATATATTTACATACGCGCTTTACGTACAGATAGATATAATAATTATATGCCATCTGTCAACTGGAATCAAGAGATTTTTCCAATTATAAATATGTAAAATAAAGGAGATTTAAGGCTTCCGGCCCGCAAACCCTTTATCAGATAAAAACATTATATATTGAATGAGGGATTCCCGCTAAAATAAAGGTTCAGATATACGCAAGCTCATCCCGCCCTCCTTCATTCTATTATATTATCCGCAAAAAAATGTTTCGCGCACTTATCCTTAGCGAATCCTTCTAAAATATATGTCGGCACATTGTCGGAAAAAATAATAATCTGCTTGCACTTTACGCAGATTTCCCGTATACTTTACCTATCCGAAGATTCCATAAGATCACAGGCCGTTCGGCCGCAGAATTCCAAAGGATATTTTAATTAACAGTTGCAGAGAAAACCAGGTTTGTATTATACTAAAAGGGAGAACAGATGAGAGTTGAGAAACTACAGTGGCATCCGGCATTCGTGGCCGCGTTACATATCGAGTTCGCGGCCGAGCTGGATGTCCTTGAGATCGAGGCGGAGCATCAGCTCGGGAAGAAACCGATGCAGATAGACGTGCTGGTCGTCAAAAAAGCAGAAGGAGTCGCCATCCGCAAAAATATCGGGCGGATTTTCCAAAAGTACAATGTCATAGAGTATAAATCTCCGGAAGATGTGCTTTGTGTCGATGATTTTTACAAAGTATACGGCTACGCCTGCTTTTACCTGTCCGAGACTGGCCGCGTGGGAGAGATAAGCCCCGGCGATATGACGATAACCTTCGTGTGCAACCATTACCCGCGCAGGATGCTTAAGCATCTGACAGCCAGCCGCGGGCTTTCGGTGGTGAAAAGGGGCGAAGGGATATATTATCTTGCGGGGGATGAATATTCGATGCAGGTCATCATCACGAAAGAACTGTCAAAGGAAGAGAACTACTGGCTGCAGAATCTGAGAAACGACTTAAAGGCGGGAGCAGAGATTCGGTCATTGCTAAAGAATTATGAAGGGAAGGAACGCGAGCCGTATCATCAGGCAGTGATGGATCTGATCGTGCGGGCGAACCGTGAGCAGATAGAGGAGGAGAGAGCGATGTGTGAAGCGTTGAAAGAGTTATACATGGATTTGTACGCAGACGAATGGAAAGAAGCACAGGAAAAGGCACATGAGAGCGGGGTGGAGCAAGGCGAATATCGCACCAAAAATATATTTAAGCTATTTGCGGCTGGAACTCCTGTTGAACTGATCGCAAAGAAGTGCGGGGTTACTGTAGAAAAGGTGCAGCAGATATTGGAGTAGTTTTGTATCTGCCAGCATTACCAAAGCTGTGTTTATTGAATTTTATCTGAGAGAGTTTATTGTATCACTCATATTTATCATATTATTCACATTGATCATATTATTTATATTTCATAAAGTTTAGTTTGTATTTTATCCAAAGATTCAATGTAAGGTCACAGGCCGTTCGGCCACAGAATTCCAAAGGATATTTTAATTAACAGTTGCAGAGAAAACAAGATTTGTATTATACTAAAAGGGAGAACAGATGAGAGTTGAGAAACTACAGTGGCATCCGGCATTCGTGGCCGCGTTACATATCGAGTTCGCGGCCGAGCTGGATGTCCTTGAGATCGAGGCGGAGCATCAGCTCGGGAAGAAACCGATGCAGATAGACGTGCTGGTCGTCAAAAAAGCAGAAGGAGTCGCCATCCGCAAAAATATCGGGCGGATTTTCCAAAAGTACAATGTCATAGAGTATAAATCTCCGGAAGATGTGCTTTGTGTCGATGATTTTTACAAAGTATACGGCTACGCCTGCTTTTACCTGTCCGAGACTGGCCGCGTGGGAGAGATAAGCCCCGGCGATATGACGATAACCTTCGTGTGCAACCATTACCCGCGCAGGATGCTTAAGCATCTGACAGCCAGCCGCGGGCTTTCGGTGGTGAAAAGGGGCGAAGGGATATATTATCTTGCGGGGGATGAATATTCGATGCAGGTCATCATCACGAAAGAACTGTCAAAGGAAGAGAACTACTGGCTGCAGAATCTGAGAAACGACTTAAAGGCGGGAGCAGAGATTCGGTCATTGCTAAAGAATTATGAAGGGAAGGAACGCGATCCGTATCATCAGGCAGTGATGGACCTGATCGTGCGGGCGAACCGTGAGCAGATAGAGGAGGAGAGGGCGATGTGTGAAGCGTTGAAAGAGTTATACATGGATTTGTATGCAGATGAGTGGAAAGAAGCACAGGAAAAGGCACATGAGAGCGGGGTGGAGCAAGGGTTAGAGCAAGGAATGAGACGGGGACTTGAACAAGGTGAATACCGCACCAAAAACATCTTCAAGCTATATGCGTCCGGAACGCCCATTGAGCTGATCGCGAAGAAGTGCGGGGTTACTGTAGAAAAAGTGCAGCAGATATTAGAATAAATAATAAGAAAGTGTATTTCCCGCCGCCGGGTGGGGAGGATGCACCGGGGCTCATATCATTAGGCCATAGAAGATATGAGTTTCCGGTGCTTTTTGTTTGGAGGTAATCAGATGAAGGTGAAATATTGGGGAGAGTATGCAAAGTATACGTGTTTGAATGTCCTGGGGATGATCGGATTATCCTGTTATATCCTGGCGGATACATATTTTGTGGCGAAAGGGCTGGGGAGCAAAGGGCTTGCCGCGCTGAATCTGGCGATTCCGGTGTACAGCTTTATCCATGGGAGCGGGCTGATGCTGGGGATGGGCGGCGCGACCAGGTATTCGATGGCGAAGGGGCAGGGGCAAAGGAAGCTCATGGATGAGGCATTTACCTGCACGCTCCTTCTCCTGGGCTGTTTTGCGGGAATATTTTTCCTTACAGGGATTTTCGGAGGAGGGAAGATTACGGGGCTACTTGGGGCTGACCGGGAAGTGTTTGCTATGTGCAGGACATATCTTCGGGTACTTCTGCTGTTCGCACCCGCATTTATGCTGAACGATGTGCTTTTGTGCTTTGTGCGCAATGACGGAGCGCCGCGGCTTTCCATGACGGCGATGCTGGCCGGGAGTATTTCCAATATCATTCTGGATTACGTATTTATCTTTGGGTTGAGGATGGGAATCTTCGGTGCAGTGCTGGCTACGGGATTCGCCCCAGTGATCAGTATGGCGGTACTGTCGGTGTTTCTTATAAAAGGAAGGAACCAGTTTTGCCCGGTAAGGTGCAAGGTAAAAGTTTCGGCTGCAAAGCATATCTTTGCCGGAGGGGTTCCGTCTCTGGTGGCTGAACTGTCATCGGGCATCGTCATGATGATCTTTAACGGGATCATCTTAAGCCTGGAGGGGAATACGGGCGTTGCGGCATACGGAGTGATCGCGAACCTGTCGCTTGTGGTGATTGCAGTGTTTACCGGCATTGCACAGGGAATCCAGCCGATAGTCAGCAGATATTACGGTATGAAAAATCAGGAGGCGTTGCGGGCGGTCTTCTGGTATGCGGTGATCACGGCGGCGGTATTGTCGGGGCTGGTCTATGCCGGCATATCTTTGGGAGCCGACGACGTTGCGGCAGTATTTAACCGTGAGGGGAACCAGAGACTTCGGGAGATTGCGGTAAGAGGCATGAGGATTTATTTCACGGGATGTCTTCCGGCGGGATTCAATATCGTGCTGTCCGTCTACCTGACATCTGTGGACAAAGCAAAACCCGCAGGAGTTATCTCGCTCCTGCGGGGAATCATCGTGATATTGCCGGTCACCTTCCTCCTGCCAGCGGTACTTGGGATGACCGGGCTCTGGCTTTCGTTCCCGGTAACAGAAATGCTGGTGGGCATAACCGGGATAAGCTTATGCCGGAAGCTTAAAGTACTGGACACTGTAGGGCGGTAGTTCAGCCTTGCCGTCAAGGGTCACCGTCTCGCCGGATAAAAGCTCCAAAGCTTCGCCGTTTATGTCCTGGTGACATGCGGTATAGGGCTGCTCGGAAGCATTGACCGCTACTAGGACGCGCTCTTTTTCGGATCGCCGCTCGAAGACAAGCTGATGGTTCTGGATAACGACATTTTTATAAGCGCCGTTGCACAGCGCATCGCTTTTCTGGCGGACAGCGATCAGCTTCTTGATGTAATCGGTCAGCTCGTTAGGCATGGGCTCTTCAAAGCACGGGCGGAGCGCATAGTCGTTGTCCGGCGCCTTCTCGCCGGTCTGCCCCCATTCGCTTCCATAATAAAGGCACGGGATACCCGGCATGCCGAGCATCAGGCCGTAGGCGAGAGGAATATGCTTTTTGTTGGTCAGGATACTTGCCAGCCTGGTGACATCGTGGTTGTCTGCGAAGGTCATCAGGTGCTTGCCCCGGTAGATGCACCACTGGTCGGCGCCGAACTGCCGGTGCAGGGAATGGGCGATCTCAAACAGGTTCATGGAGTTGAAGCTGGAGTAAAGGCCCTTGTAGCATTCATAGTTGGTACAGCTATGGAGTATGGAATCATTGACGATCAGGTTATAATCCCCGAATAATACTTCGCCGATCAGGACAAAATCCGGCTTTAACTCCTGCACAAAGGAGCGGAGCCTCTGCATAAATCCGCGGTCTAAGCTGTACGCCACGTCAAGGCGCAGTCCGTCGATATCGAATTCATCTACCCAGAACTTCACACACTCCAAAAGATAATCGACGACAGCCGGATTCTGCAGATTAAGCTTTACCAGTTCATAGTGGCCTTCCCAGCCCTCGTACCAGAAGCCATCATCGTATCCGCTGTTGCCGTCAAAATTAATCTGGAACCAGTCTTTGTAAGGCGAGTCCCATTTTTTCTCCTGAACGTCCCTGAACGCCCAGAACCCTCTGCCGACATGGTTAAATACGCCGTCAAGGACGATGTTTACGCCGTGCTCGTGGAGTGAGCTGCAGACATCGGCAAAGTCCTCATTTGTCCCCAGACGGCAGTCGATCCTCTTAAAATCACGGGTGTCATAACCGTGGTTATCCGACTCGAAGATTGGGTTCAGCAGGATTGAGTCCACGCCCAGACCGCCCAGATACTCGGCCCAGTCCATAAGCTTGCGGATCCGGGGGACGCACTCTCCGTCGTTGTGCACGGGCGCACCGCAAAAGCCGATAGGATAGATCTGATAAAATACACTGTTATATGCCCACATATGATAAATCTCCTTTTTTGAAAATAATGTACAACGAAAGCTGTCTGTTTCATTATAGCAAAAAATCACGGGCTGCGCTATTCTTTTCTGAGAAAAGCCAGGAACCATACAAGCAGCAGCACGCCTTTTAATATGCTGGATATGGTGATGCTCCACCAGATGCCGTTGAGGGCGAGGGGCGTGTGGACAAGGAGCATGGCCAGCGGTATCCGTATCGCGGTAAACACGATACTGACCACGGAAGGAGGAACCGTCCTGCCGTACCCGGAAAATGCTCCGGCTGTCGTGATCTCCACGCTCATAAAAAGCTGTGACACGCCCAGGATCACCAGGTAGTCGATGCCCAGAGGAAGAACTGCCGCCTCCGTGATGAATATCCGGAAAATGGGGCCGGGACACAGCATCAGGAGCAATGTGCAGACGATTCCCCAGACGAAGACAACGCCCATGGCGCACATATAGCCCTTGCGGATCCGCGCCCGGTTTCCTGCGCCGTAGTTCTGGGCGATGAAGGAATTGACGGCGGCAGCGAAGCCGTCGGCGGTCATCCAGGAGATGGACTCGATCTGGGACCCGACCTTCTGCACAGCCACCGCAGCATCCCCGTAGCCCGCGATCATCCTGGCGATGATCATAGATATCCCGGTAAACATCATGCTTTGGACAGAGGTCGGCAGCCCAAGCTGGATGATGGAAGCCATATGCTGCCTGTCCGGCCTCTGCCGGATATTTATCTGCCGGAAGATCACTTCGTCTTTGGCGGCAAAAGTTAAGAACATCAGGGTCACGATCATCTGCGCCGCGACCGTGGCAATCGCCGCGCCTGCAACGCCCATGGCGGGGACAGGACCGAAGCCGAAGATCAGCACGGGATCCAGAAAGATATTCACCGCCAGTCCGGTGGTAGTGGCGAGGAATGCCGCCCGGCTGTTGCTGATGGCGGTAAAGATGCCCGTGAAGGTCTGGTTTAAAAAGGAAAAGACGACCAGTCCGCAGGTGATCATAAGGTAAATTTCTGCGTCCGCGATGACGGTCCGGCTGTTGAGTTTAAAAAAGCCGATCAGCGGAGAGGCGAAGACGGCGCAGACAAGCCCGAATGCCAGCCCGAAGAGAGCCGACAAAAAGAGGGCGCTCAAGGTATATCCGGCGGCTTCCTGCGAACGTCCTGCGCCCAGGGAATATCCGGCGTTCACCTGCCCGCCCATCTTCGGCAGGGACGCTAATCCGTTAGCGAGCCACATGAACATGCCGGCGGCGCCGACCGCCGCCACCGCATTGCTCCCGATCCGCCCGATCCATATCATATCCGTCAGATTGTAGGCCATCTGGATCAGGGAGGTGGCCATGATCGGGACGGCCAGC
Organism: uncultured Lachnospiraceae bacterium; assembly: GCA_947363565.1. Lineage (GTDB taxonomy): Bacteria > Bacillota > Clostridia > Lachnospirales > Lachnospiraceae > MD308. The sequence continues at coordinate 10,905 of CANAPP010000066.1, forward strand.
TTAGTGAGGGAAGGCAGGACCGGCCCGTTTAGTAGATCAACATTCTTTTGCATATCATATCCTCCAAAGGTATAAACCCAAAGTGACCATATTATAGCACAAGATGTCCGAAAAAGGCAGGAAAATCCGTATAAAAAAATGCCTGAAAATGGTTGACACGCCGGAACCCGTATAATATAATAAGTCAGTATGAAAAAAAGAGAAACAGTAAACCGCCATAGCCCCGGAGATTTACTGATTCTGATATAGCTGATTATGAATAGTATGAATGATTTACAGGAGGTAAACCAATGAAAACTTATATGGCAAATCCAGATAAGGTTGAGAAGAAATGGTATGTAGTTGACGCTGCCGGATGCACATTAGGACGTTTGTCATCTGAAGTAGCTAAGGTTTTAAGAGGAAAGAATAAGCCGGAATTCACCCCGCATGTTGATACAGGCGATTATGTGATCGTGGTAAATGCTGAGAAGGTAAAAGTAACAGGCAAGAAGATGAGCCAGAAGATTTATTATAATCACTCAGATTATGTAGGCGGTATGAGAGAGACTACGCTTGCAGAAATGATGGCGAAGAAGCCGGAGAAGGTAGTTGAGCTTGCCGTAAAGGGTATGCTTCCGAAGGGACCTTTAGGAAGAGCTATGATCAAGAAGCTTCATGTATATGCCGGACCAGATCATGAGCAGCAGGCTCAGAAGCCGGTAGAGCTGAAATTTTAAGGAAAGGTTGAAAGGAGGATATTACAGTGGCAAAAGCAAAATTCTATGGAACGGGAAGAAGAAAAAAATCAGTTGCAAGAGTATATTTGACAGCAGGTACAGGCAGCATTACGATAAATGGCAGAGATATCGATGAATATCTCGGGCTTGAGACATTGAAGGTTATCGTTCGTCAGCCGTTAGTTCTCACAGAGACAGAAGGGAAGTTCGATGTGATGGTTAACGTAAAGGGCGGCGGATACACAGGACAGGCAGGAGCAATCCGCCATGGTATCTCCAGAGCGCTTCTTGAGGCAGATGCAGATTATAGGCCGGTGCTTAAGAAAGCAGGCTATCTGACACGTGATCCGCGTATGAAAGAGCGTAAGAAATACGGTCTCAAGGCAGCTCGTAGGGCGCCGCAGTTTAGCAAGAGATAGGCAAATGGTATACGGAATTTCAAAAATATATACTCCGCAGGTTTCCCTGCGGAGTTTTTTGCTCTATTAACATTTCAGGATATTTGGGTTATAATATATTTTAAACTTATATAGATTTCTTAATGGAGGTGCTGTTATGTGTGATGTGAAAAAATATGAAAAAATCTATGAAGATATAAAAACGCTTCAACCGGAAGATACTTTACAGCTTGTATTGGAAGCGGAGACAGAAGAGCAAAGGAGCTTTTATGAAATGGTGGGCAATTTTCTTCTGCAAAAGAAACAGCGACAGGTAATAGAAAGGAATCTCTTTTAGTGAAAAAATATATTTTAATAGCAGGTGTTAATGGAGCGGGTAAATCGACATTGTACCAATCATTACAAAGCCTGCAGAGTATGCCAAGAGTGAATACGGATGAAATATTGAGAGAGTTTGGCGATTGGAGAGATATGGCTGACGTTATGACTGCCGGAAAAATTGCAGTAAAGAAAATTGCTAAGTATTTTGATGAAGGAATTACTTTTAATCAGGAAACTACATTGTGCGGAAAGTCAATAATAAATAATATAACAAAAGCAAGGAATAGAGGATATTTTATTGAACTACATTATATCGGGGTTGAGAGTGCAGAGATTGCAAAAGAAAGAGTAGCCGGACGTATTAAGCAAGGTGGTCATGGTATTGCAGAGCAGGATATAGAAAGAAGATATATTGAGACATTTGATAATTTGAAAATTGTTCTGCCGGAATGTGATTTGACGGCATTTTATGATAATACCATAGAGTTTCGCAGATTTGCAATTTATAAGAATGGAAAGTTGGTAAGAGTTTCACATGAGGTACCGCTTTGGTATGAAAAATTTATAGAAAATGTAAAATAAAGAACGGTGATTTATATAATGAGAAGGTGTGAGATATTACAAAATAGTTTGGGCAAGTGACAGGTAAATAACAAACAAACTATCCAATATGGATTTCAATGGAGCTGCTGCAAAAGTAGATGAGTAATCTGCTTTTGCAGCAGCTTCTTTTTCCGTGTTAACATTCAAAGATATTTCTGCACCACACAGACCAGCACCCCGACACCGCACAGCCAAAGCAGCGCCAGGTGCACTCCGCCGTACACGCACAGTGCCTCCCGTATTCCCTGCAAAAAGACGGGGGAATCAGGGAGACGCTCTGCGAACAGATGCGACAGGAGCGCTCCGCCGTATATCAGCAGAAAAGAGATCATGCCATGCACTTTGGCGGTATTTCCGCCAAGCAGTACATGGAGAAAAGCAATCCATTCGATCAGCAGGAGAAAAAGTGCCGTGCCGTAATAAGCCCCAAGGATATAGTTGTGCCCGGCCACAGCGCCGGCGATATTGGCATATGAAACAGTATGGTTCCAAAAGGTGACTGCCAGAAATCCGGTAATGGCAGCGATAAGAAGGAGCGCGGCTATATGGAGCACCCTGTCGGCAGTGCTGTGGCGCCGGCGGCTGTTTTTCCCGCGTGACAGGCCGGTGAAGGTCTTTGTGCGGTTCTGCTCAAGGTAGTCGATACCCAGGCTTCTTGTCGTGTCAAGTTCTGAAAGGTTTGACAGGACATCTTTATAATCATCATTTCCCAGGTCATCAGGGAGTTCGGGCAGTTCGCCCTCATAGATCACCTCAAAATCTTTATCGAAGACATCTTCCGGATGTTTTTTTGTCTCATTTTTATTGCTGTTCATACATAAGCCTCCTTGAAAATGTTTCTCTATTGTATTATGTTTAGTCTAAAGACACAAGAGATATCATAGAAAGTTAACGAAGACGTAAGATTTTCTTCAGAAATGAATGATTTTTTCGATATGCATTTTTATGTTGCAGGAAAGTGCGGTTTCGATTATAATGTACTGTGGTTAGAAAGGAGCTAAAGCCTATGCTTGATGTTAAGGATCTGACATTCAAGGTGAATGAGAATGGAATAGAGAGAAGTATTGTTAAGAATATAAGTTTTCAGGTCGATGACGGGGAGATGCTTGTCATCACGGGACCAAATGGAGGCGGGAAATCCTCTCTGGCGAAAGTGCTGATGGGGATTGAGGAGGCTGACAGCGGGCAGATTATTTTAGACGGAGAGGATATCACTTCCTATGATATTAATCACCGGGCGAACGCCGGGATAGGATTTGCGTTCCAGCAGCCGCCCAGGTTTAAGGGGATGACGGTCATCCGGCTTTTGTCCTTGGCTGCGGGCAGGGAGATCTCGAAGCCGGAGTGCTGCCGTATGCTCAGCGCGGTGGGGCTTTGCGCTAATGAGTATATCACAAGAGAGGTTGACTCGACACTCTCTGGCGGGGAGATGAAGCGCCTGGAGATTGCGACGGTACTGGCAAAGACGCATAAGCTGTGCATTTTCGATGAGCCGGAGGCGGGGATCGATCTTTGGAGTTTCTCGATGCTCGTGCAGCAGTTTGAGGCGATCCATGAGAAGAAAGAGCAGAGCCTGATCTTAATTTCCCATCAGGAGCGGATCATCCAGATGGCGGACAGGATCATGGTGATTGAGGACGGGAGGATCTGTCAGCTAGGGGCGGCTAAGGAGATCCTTCCTAAACTGATGAACACGGCAGACAGCCTTGCCTGCTTAAAGAGAAATACTTCTATATAATAGAGGAGAATGATGTATGACGTTAGATGAGATTACACAGAAGATATTGCAGCAGATTGATGAGAAGGGTTTTCGACAAAGCGGTGCTTTCAACCTGAGACATAACGGGACATCGCTCTGTCACGGGGACAGTGAGCATGTCAAGATCAGGAAAAAAGAGGACAAGCCCGGGATTGATGTATATATCGACGGCGATGCGAAGGGTGAGCAGATACACATCCCGGTGGTAGTGGATGCTTCCGGTATGACGGATATCGTATATAATGATTTTTATATCGCGGAGGGCGCAGATGTCACGATTGTCGCAGGCTGCGGGATCCACAACAGCGGCTGTAACGAAAGCCGCCACGACGGGATCCATTCCTTCCATGTGGCGGACGGCGCTAATGTGCGTTATGAGGAGAAGCATTATGGTGAGGGTGAAGGATCCGGCGCCAGAGTGCTCAATCCAGTTACGAATATCTACATGCAGGAAAACGCAGTATTTACTTTAGATACCGCGCAGATAAAGGGCGTTGATTCTACAGAGCGGGAGACGAATATTTCTCTCGGAAAAGGGTCAAAATTATATGTAGTGGAGAAGCTGATGACGCATGACGAACAGACAGCAGTTTCTAACATGGAAGTGCGCCTTGACGGAGAGGGAAGCTCTGCCCAGATCGTCTCCCGGTCTGTGGCAAAGGGGAACTCAAAGCAGGTCTTCCACCCCAAGGCGGTGGGCAATGCCGGCTGTCACGCGCATGTGCAGTGCGATTCCATCATTATGGGGCATGCGCAGGTAAGCTCGATTCCGGAGATCAATGCGAATCATCTGGACGCGGCGATCGTCCACGAGGCGGCGATCGGCAGGATCAATGATGAACAATTGATCAAGCTGCGCACGATGGGGATGACAGAAGAGGAAGCCGAGAATGTAATTATTGACAATTTCTTAAATTAATGCATAATTGAAATTAGTTTTTGCATGATTGGACAAAATGTGGTACTATTTCATTATATCACATGGAGGGAGAGTATGAAGCATTTGTGGAAAAAGTGGATTCGGGCAGGTATATTCTGTACAGGCTTACTGGTATTTTTCGGGTGTTGCCTTACGGCGCAGGCGGGAGATATCGAGAGTATGGAGAGCCAGTCGTCGAATCTGGAAAACGAACTGGATAATGTGAATCAGGAATTACTGGACATCGGCAACGATATTGTCGATGTAGAAGAAAAGATAGAAGAGACTACCGGAGAGATTGAGAAGACACGGGAGCAGCTTGCGATCGCTAAGCACAGCGAGTCGCAGCAGTATGAGGAGCTTAAGCTGCGCATCAAGTACATGTATGAGAATGACAGTGTTTCGATGCTCGAGGTCCTGATCTCGGCGGAGAGTATGAATGATTTTTTGAACAGGGTCGATTTCATACAGAATGTCAGTGAGTACGACCGCAATAAGCTGGAGGAGTTTAGGACGCTGCGAAAAAATATTGCGGAGCAGGAAAAGCATCTGGTGGATGAGAAGGATTCTCAGATAAAGCTTCAGAAGGAGCTGGATGAGAAGCAGGATACCTTGCAGGCGAAGGCGGATTCGATGTCTGTAGACCTTACATCCCTGAAAAACAGGATACAGAATCTCCGCGCCGAAGAAGCCAGAAAGGCTGCGGAGGAAGCAAGACGCAAGGAAGAAGAGGCCAGGAGGGCAGCCGAGGCAAAGAAGGCGGCTGAGACGGCAGCCCAAGCGAAGAAAGAGGACGCGGATAATTCATCGGGCGGAGATAAGACGACGGCTGACAACAAGGGCGGCGGATATGATATGCCATCCGGCAGCGGTGTCCTGACGAAGAAAAAGGGTGTTAATTATTATAACGGTCACCGGGAGACGTATTATTCCCAAAAGGTGCTTCCGGGACACGGACTTAAGATACCGGGGCGGCATGTGGCGTCAGACGGGACAATCCGTGACTCGGATGGTTATATCTGCGTGGCCAGCAGCGATTATCCGAAAGGCACTGTTGTAAAGACATCCCTTGGGCCGGGAAAAGTCTATGATTCCGGCTGTGCGTCGGGAACGATAGATCTGTATACCGACTGGTAAAAAAGATAATAAGCAAGGGCTTCATCTGTACAGTATGCAGGTGAAGCCCTTTTGAGTTTTCCGATAAACACATCGCGCAGGTTCTTATCTGATAGGAATATCCTGCCGGATCAATCTCCTTTAGACAAATTTGACGGCGGTGCCGTACGCCATAACTTCGGCTGCTCCCTGGGTTACGGAGCTTGAAGCATAGCGGATATTGATGACGGCGTCCGCGCCCATAGCCTGCGCGTCCTCGACCATCCGCTTGGTTGCCACAGCCCTTGCCTCGCTCATCATCTCGGTATAGGAAGTAAGCTCACCGCCCACAAGGGTCTTAAAGCTGTTCATAATATCCTTCCCCAGATGGACTGACTGGATCATCGTTCCCCGTACAAGGCCGATCATCTCCAAGTTTTTACCGGTAATATAATCTGTATTTACTAAAATCATGTTATGCCCTCCTATAATTGTATTATTTAATTAGTACAATTATACTGCATGTGCGGTGAAAATGCAATAGGATTATGAAAGATTCAGCACATCTTTTATCGTATAAAATCCCGGCGCTTTTCCGGCGAGGTACGCCGCGCAGTCGCAGGCGCCCCTTGCAAAGCATTCCCAGTTGTAGGAATGATGGGTGATTTCCAGCCGCTCACCCATGCCGCCGAAAAATACAGTGTGGCTGCTGGGAATATTTCCCGCCCGGAGGGAATGGTAGCCGATCGATCCCGGAATGCGGGGCGCGGCGCCCTCCCGTCCGTATACAGCCGTATCCGACAGCTCTTTTCCCAAGGCTTTGGCCATGATCTCGCCCATCTCCTTAGATGTCCCGCTGGGGGCATCCTTTTTCCACTGGTCGTGCATCTCCAGGATCTCGATATCCAGATCCTCTCCTGCCGTGAGGGTGACTAATTCTAAAAGCTTGTTCATGATATTGACAAGCTTAGAGGTATTGGCGGCATAAAGCATAGGGATATGCGCGGCTGCGTCCCGGAAACGCTGCATTTCCTCAGGGGAGAAGCCGGTGGTGCCGCAGACGAGTGCTTTTTTGTGGGCGACAGCCAGGTCAAGTACGGTCATCGCCATCTCTTTTGTGGAAAAATCAATGATCACGTCGCAGTCATCAATGACGCTTTCAAGGTCGGAAACAACCGGGACGCCAAGCTCCCTGCCTGCCATGGCAGCCGTCCCCAGGTCGCTGCCGATATAATCACGCCCTGCAGGCGCAACTCCCGCTACAAGCTGCATGTCGTCTCTTGAAGCCGCAATCTGGGTGATCAGTTTTCCCATCTTGCCTCTTGGCCCGATTACGATTACTTTCATCATAATTGGAACTCCTTTCGCATATAATTTTAAGGTAAATTTTCATATTATTTGTATTGTAACATAAATCATTGAAAAAAACTCTTGCTTTCTTTGACATAATTCGCTAAAATAACAATATCGGGGTATGGCTCAGTTTGGTTAGAGCGCACGGCTGGGGGCCGTGAGGTCGCAGGTTCGAAT
>CANAPP010000067.1 GCA_947363565.1 uncultured Lachnospiraceae bacterium
TTTCTATCTTTTTTTCCCTTTTTTTACATTATTTTCTTTGCTACTATATCTTGTATCCCCGCCGCCCCAGACATACATTATACAACTCCACCCCCTGGCTGCCTTATGGCCTTTGCAATATACATCTCCTGTAGCGCAAACCGTATGCTTCCTTTTGTCGGTATTTTTCTTTATATATTGAAAAAAGTCAGCTTATGCTGACTTTTACGGCAATCTGAATCCCGAATCTTATCTTATTTTATGAACGGAGAAGGAGGGATTTGAACCCTCGCGCCGCTATCAACGACCTACTCCCTTTCCAGGGGAGCCCCTTCGGCCAGCTTGGGTACTTCTCCAAGACGTAAGTCCGAGTATTATTATATGCACAACGTACCCGGACTGTCAAGTGTTTTTTTAATTTTCATCCATATTTTCATTCCCATAATTTTTTATGGACATCTGAACCAGTTTTCCGGTTTCAGAATCGAAATCAGCCTCAACGGTCGAAAAATACATTTCCGCGTCATTCCACGTAAATATATGAAGATTGTCTCCTTCGTACGTCTCCTCCGGCTCGCCGTACTTTCCGGCTATTTTCTCTTTCGTGTCCCCAATCCGGATTCCACCCGGGAAAGTCACTTTAAGACCTTCTTCCTTTAAATCATACTCACCCACCGTGATCCCGCCGACCAGGCACTCCTGCACTTTCTTCGCTTTGTCATCAGGATTAATAAACTCCGCCGTCAGGGAATTCCCCCCGGCATCCACAAGATATCCGATCAGATATCCCCCTCCCGGCACCATGCCGTCATTGTCCATCCCGAGGCTTTCGTCTACAGTCAGTCCCGCCGCCTCCAGATCCTTATATTCACAAGGAAGGGTAACCACCCGTTCATTGATCTGGACAGTGTACAAATCCCAGTTATCTCCAAGCTCCGATTCCTGCTTTGCCGGCTTTACTCCGCCGACCAGCCCGTCCAGATCGCCGTCCACGCCGTCTTCTCCATCCTCCGGTGCCGTCTGCAGCTCCTCAGAGTCTTCCAAAATATCCGAAGCCGACCAGCCTTTCTCACCATCAAATGTTAAAAAACCATCCGCAGCACAGCTTACCGCTATTCCGATCACCAAGGCCAGCACCAGCGACAACGCAAGAAATACCTTTGCCATCCTGGCCGATGTCCGTGCACCCTCATAATCCCCATTTTTCTGCTGGGAATTAATTCTGCTTGAAAATACAATACCGATGATTCCAAAGGGAAGGCAGCACAATAAAGCAGCCAGCACCGACAGCACGAGGTACAGCGTCCCATTTATCGGCGTCTGCCCGGAAAATTGCGGATCCTGCTCTGGCATATCTTCTTCGGGCTGCATATCTTCATGATCTGTCGGCGAGCCGCACAGCGGGCATACCTTCGCCCCCTCGGCAATCTCTTCCCTGCAAAAATTACATTTCATCCTGTGCCTCCTTATTTCTGTTCCGATGTACCTCCAGCAGACAAAAATACATGCACTGAAGGTAAATTCAGTATATTATATATTACACGGACATACAAGGAGGAACATTCTTAAGTATTCTTTAAGCGCAGCTTAATAATGCCGCATAAAAATACGGTGCAACAGGTTTCTCTCCTTCTGCACCGCGTCTTACTCTTAAGGAACGGAGAGGGTGGGATTCGAACCCACGCGCCCTTGCGGACAAACGGTTTTCAAGACCGCCTCGTTATGACCACTTCGATACCTCTCCATATGTTGTAAACTCTCACTTATGCTGTCTTCACTTTAGCAGTAAATATTTTATCATACAAAAAAATGTCCGTCAACATTTAATTTTTATTTTTCCAAACTATTTTATTTTTGACAAGAGAGCAAAAAAAGGATATTATACTTTTATTATCATTCAGCCATCTCTTTTGCAAATACAGCATATATTATGAAGAGACAGGTTTAACATAGGAAAGGGAAGATATATGGCAAAGAAGAAAATAGCTGTGCTGTTCGGCGGGCAGTCATCCGAGCATATCGTATCCTGCATGTCGGCAGCCAATGTAATCGAACTGATAGACACTGACCAATACGAGCTTCTGCTCATCGGCATCACCGAGGATGGGCATTGGCTGAAAGCGGATTCGCTGGAGGATGTCCGTCAAGGCACATGGAAAGACAGTCTGACGGAAGCAGTCATCTCCCCGGATGCCACACAAAAATGTGTCATTTTGAATGACGGAGTTAAGATAACAACGGTGAAAATCGACGCCGCATTTCCTGTCCTCCACGGCCCTTACGGCGAAGACGGAACAGTCCAGGGACTTTTTGAGCTGGCGCAGATTCCCTACGTGGGCTGCGGCGTACTGTCCTCCGCCGTCTCTATGGACAAATTATACACAAAGATCATCGTGGACGACCTGGGCATCCGCCAGGCAGATTATGTTCCGGTCATGAGCTGGCGCATGAGGGACGACATGGACGGGACGGTCAGGCGCATCGAAGATAAATTCTCTTACCCGGTATTCATCAAACCTTCTAACGCCGGTTCCTCCAGGGGAGTCAGCAAGGCCGAAAACCGCGAAGAATTAATCGCCGGCCTTAAGGAAGCTGCCCGGCACGACCGGAAGATCCTCGTGGAAGAGATGCTCTGCGGCCACGAGATCGAATGCGCCGTGCTCGGCGGCGGCCAAAAGCCCGTACTTTCCTCGGGCGTCGGGGAAATCCTTGCCGCAGCGGAATTCTATGATTTTGAAGCTAAATATTTCAACGAAGAATCCCGCACCGTGATCAATCCCAAGCTTCCCGAAGGTTCCGCAGAACAGGTAAAAAAGGCCGCCGAAAAGATCTTTAATGCCGTGGACGGCTACGGCCTTTCCCGGGTGGATTTCTTTGTGACCCGCGAGGGAGAAGTGATCTTCAATGAAATCAATACTATGCCCGGCTTTACTGCCATCAGCATGTACCCTATGCTGTGGGAGGCCGAAGGCGTTTCCAAAAAAGAGCTGATCAACAGGCTGATCAGCCTTGCCTTCGAGCGTAATTTCGGATAACTCCGGGATTTCCCGAAAAACAGGCCGGTGCACCAGAGAGGATATCTCCCTCCCCAGTGCACCGGCCTGATCTTTTACATGTTTTTATGCAGGATGCCCAGCACCGTCCTCAGGTCTTCTACATCTATCTGCCCCGGCGCGGATGCCTTTCCGGCAGAGCCAAAGGTTATCGCAGAACTAAACGTCTCTCCGCACAGACGGCTTATGACTCCCATGCCTGCCATAGACATGGTAACAATTGGCCTGTCCGCGTATTCGGCGCTCATCTTTTCTGTAGCCGCAAGAAGTGTCAGCACGTCCTTTTCGCTCTGCGGCATCACCGCGATTTTTAAAATATCCGCCCCAAGTTTTTGCATCCGGCAAAGCCGAGAGACAATCTCTTCCTTCGCTGGCGTGCCGGAGAAATCATGGTTGGAGGCAATGACCTTCACTCCGCATCCATGGGCTTTCTCAATAATTGCCTTTACCGCATCATCCCCAACGAAAACTTCCGCATCTACCAGATCGATATATCCGCTCTCTGCCGCTCTCTGGTTCAGCGCAATATAGGTCTCCCGTTCAACCTCACGCTCGCCGCCCTCCTTCGCCGTCCGAAAGGTGAACAGCACCGGCATATCCCCCAACACGGCTCTGAGCTCTCCGGCTGTCCTCTCCACCTGTTCAAAGTCAAAGACATCCTCGTACCAGTCCGCGCGCCACTCGGCGATATCGGCCCCAATCCTGCGGATATCTCTTGCAGACGATATAATCCCCTCTCGCGTCGCCTCTGCAATGGGGGCGCAGATCTTCGGCATACCTTCCCCGATTTTTATCTTTCTGATCACTACCGGATTCATCGCAAATCTCCCTTCCCGGCAGATGCGGCTTTGCGCCGCAGCCGCTCATCTGGATGCCGGGGTCTAAGCGTATCCTGCCCCGCACCATATCTGTATTATACCAAGGCCTGTTCACGATGACCAGTATATTTTTACGGCAGCTCTTCTCCAAGGACATACCGCTCCAGAACTTTTCTCGCCCCGTCCTCCTTTACTGATGCAGTCCGGTATTTTGCCACCGCGACCGCCGCTGTTGAAGCATTCCCCATGGCAAAGGATATCCCGGCCGCTTTAAGCATCTCGGCGTCATTGTCCCCGTCGCCGATCGCAACCACCTCTGACATTAAGATCCCTGATTTTTCTGCTATCGCGCAAAGCCCGCTTCCTTTGCTGACTCCCCGGCAGGTCACCTCCAGGCAGTACCAGAAGGAACTTGACAGAGATACCTTTTCCCGGAGTTCCCCGCACATAAAGAACCTCTCGATGACCGCGGCCTTTTCCCTTGAATCGACTGCCAGAGTTATCTTGCTGATATGCTTTTTGCGCATTCTCCGAGGGATATGTACGCTGTATTCCAAAGTGTCCAGATAATCGCCCGGCCCATCTCCAGGGAATGTCTGGCCGGTATATCCCGGAACCATGCAGGTATGCATCACCTTTCTCCCGGAGAACTCCACATAGCATTTAAGGCTTTCCGCCAACCCCCACGCCGCATCGATCACTTCACCGGGCAGAAGTGCCTCGCTGTACACCTCTCCGTTATCCACCACAAAAGCGCCGTTGTTGCAGATATACGGCCCCGTAAATCCCACTTCGCCCATCTGCGCGATGACATGGCCGTAATTTCTCCCCGACGCCAGCCCGATACAGATCCCCCGATCTGCCACACGCCTTACCGCCTCGCGCATTTCCTTCGTCACCGAGCGGTCATGCGGGGAATTTACGATCGTCCCGTCGATATCCATCATCACCAGTTTAATCTTATCTCCCATGTTCTCATCTCTTTAATGCATTTTCAGCGTATTCCTGCAATCTTTCTTTTATCTTCCGTATCGACGTTATCCGGATGATCTCCTTTGCCAGCAAAGCGCACTCTTCCCTGTGAAGCCGGCGCACAAGATAACGCACCTTAGGAAGAGCCGGCTCTGCGATACTGAGCTTCTCCACACCGCAGCCGAGCAAAAACGGGATCATGGAAATATCCGCCGCCGTTTCCCCACACACGCTGAGCGCGACGCCTGCCTTACGCGCCGTTTTTCCGATATGGTACAACGCCCGCAGTACCGCCGGATAAAATGGATCATATAGCTTTTGTACCGCCGGATTCCCCCGGTCCGAAGCCATAATGTACTGGGTAAGGTCATTCGTCCCCACACTAAAAAAATCAGCGTACGGCGCCAGTTGATCCAAGATCATGACCGCCGACGGCGTCTCCACCATGATTCCCACTGGGATATCCTCCCCGCAGGCAACCCCCTCTTTGGCCAGCTCTTTCCGGCAGCCACCCAAAATCTCCCGGCAGTATAAAAGTTCCTCAAGATTGCTGATCATCGGAAACATGATCTTCACCTTTCCGTGCAAAGCGGCTCTTAACATCGCCCGAAGCTGTACCTTGAACATCTCCGGCCGGTCAACGCAGATCCTTACCGCGCGGTATCCGAGAAACGGGTTCTCCTCCTCAGGAAGCCCCATATAGCCCAGGGCCTTGTCCCCGCCGATGTCCAGGGTGCGGAATACCACTTCCTTTCCGTCCGCTTCTTCCACTGCCCGCCGGTATGCCTGATACAGCATATCCTCCGAGGGGTAATCTCCTTGCTGCATATAGAGGAACTCTGTACGGAACAGTCCTATCCCGTCACATCCCCCAAGATCAGGCAGCCTGGCGTCATCCGAAGCATTGACGGCAAGCCGTATCCTCTCATTATCCGCCGTGTACACCGCTCCTGCCGGCTCTTTGGCGAAGCGGAGAGCATCTTCCCTTGCCTTACGCATCCGGTGTCCAGCTTCCATCTCCGCCGCAGGATCCGGCTCAAGGATCACCTTACCTTCCATGCCGTCAAGCAGGATCTTCATACCATCTCTCGCAGCTTCCATAATCCCGGCAGCTCCTGTCACTGCCGGAATCCCCAGCGCACGGGCAAGGATTACGGCATGGGAAGTCTCTCCCCCGGTTTCCGTCACAAATCCCCCAAGATACCGCTTATCCATCTTAACTGTGTCCACCGGCGTCAATGCATCGGCAACGATCACCACCGGTTTCTCTGGCTTTTCGTCCGCCGGCGCATCCGGCCCGCCGCAGATCACAGAGATAAGCTCGCCGCAGACCGCCCGGATATCCTCGATCCGCTCCCGCATATACGCATCCTCCATCTCCGAAAATATCTTTTCGCAAGCCATATTTTCCTCCCGGATCGCCGCAAAGCAAGATATCTTCTCCTGATGTATCCGTGCCCTTATCCCGTCAAAAAACTGCCTGTCGCACAGAATCACCTGATAAGTCTCGATAAGCTCCGCCGCTTCCTCCCCCGACTCTTCAAGCGTTTTTTGATAAAGGGCATCCAGACGTTCGCCTAACCTTTCCATACCCTCCTCAAAAAGGCGCAGCTCTTCCTCGGAATTCCCGGGCAGCCTTGCCGAACCGGCCTCCTGCGCCTTCTTTTTCAGCACTTCACTTATTACATATCCGTCTGCACACCCGCTGCCGTAAAATATTTTCATGCTTCCGCCCCTCTCTTTTGACCGCCGCTTCACTGCTTTTCCGCAAAATATCTGTCACGCAAAAAACTGCTCAAGGGCTTCTATCGCTTTCTCCTCGTCGCTTCCTTCCGCCCGCACAGCAATCTCATCCCCGCACACAATACACGCCCCAAGGATCTGGGTGATGCTGCTGGCCAGCGCAGTCTTCTCCTTTTTCTGCACAGTGATCACTGACGCAAACGCCGACGCTGTCTTGATCAGCTTTACCGCAGGCCGCGCATGCAAGCCTTCTTTAAATTTTACTGTAACTTTAATTTCCTTCATGTCTGTCACTCCTTTTCGCAAAGCTTCACCGCTTACGCATTTTCCCGGCAACAACTCCCTGCAGCATGTCATGCTCGGAGGTTGCGACCATCGTCATATCCATCGCATGCATAAGCAACATGGAAAACGGAATCTCCGTCCCGTCATTCTGGGGAGACATCAGTTTCTCAAACTGTATCCTGTGGGCTTCGGCAAGAAGCTCCTGCGCCTCGGTAAGCTTTTCCCGGGCCGCATCGTAATTTTCGTCGTTGATCTGTTCTAACGCTTCAAAAACTTTAGAACGGCCTTCTCCCGCATTGCAGATCATCTCCATACAGATATCATTCAGTTCCTCCGACGCCATCTTCAATATGACCGCCTCCTTTCCCTATTTAGCTTTATCAAGCACTTCAAGCATCCCGTCAATCAGCGCCCCGCCTTTGGCAAGGCCGTACTCGCGCATGGGGATCAGCATAAACGGAAGGTCCGGATATCCTTTTTCCGCCGCAAACTTCTGGATTTCCTTCATCTGCCCTTTTACCTGGGGCGCGATCATCACAAGATCGAGTCCCGCGAAGTCAAAGGTACGGTACCGGAGACTGGCCGAGCAGTTCACCGTCAGGTCAATGTCCCTCTTCGGCGCTTCTTTACGAAGCGCCTCTACGATCATGCTGGAGGACATGGCTGATGCACACAAAATCACCGCATTTATTTTTCTCATTTTATTCGCCTCCTTCTTCTTCAAGACAACGTCTTTCATATAATTTTGTAAACGGATACCAGATGATTCCCATGAGCACGATCAATACTGCCTGGGCGATCACATTGCGCCAATCCCCACCGGTGGACAGATATGGCTGCAAAAGCGGCGGTGTCGTCCACGGGATCTGTACATAGGCAGGGCTGATCCATCCAATAGCCGTCAGAATATATCCATACATCGTTCCCAATACCGAGGTCAAAAATACAAACGGCAAAAACATCAGCGGATTCAAAACAATCGGAACACCGAACATCACCGGCTCATTGACACAGAAAATACCGGGGATCAGCGATAAACGCGCCACTTCCTTAAGATGTGCCGATCTTGACCTCATCCAGAGGATAACCAGAGGCAATGTCATCCCTACGCCGCCGATCATGGTCCAACTGTAAAAGAAAGGCTCAGTCAGGATATGCGGAACCGCTTCCTTGGCCGCTACTGCCGCCGCATTGTCCGCGATATTCGCAAGGAGGAACGGATACATCACGCCCCAC
Source organism: uncultured Lachnospiraceae bacterium (assembly GCA_947363565.1). GTDB lineage: Bacteria > Bacillota > Clostridia > Lachnospirales > Lachnospiraceae > MD308. The sequence continues at coordinate 8,087 of CANAPP010000067.1, forward strand.
ACGGTAAAGGATCCGCCGTGGATTCCCACAAACCAGAGCAGCTGCAGCAAAAGCGCGCAGATAAGCGCCGCATACCAGGTGTCCGTCACCGCCAGCAGCGGAGATACCACCAGATTAAGGACTGCATTAAGCTCAAAGCCAACAACTACTCTTAACAACCAGAAAAATACAAGTAAAAGTGCCATCGGAAGCAGCGAAGCAAAGCTCTGCGCAATGCCGTGAGGCACAGATTTGGGCAGCCGGATGATAATGTTATGCTTATAGGCAAAATGCATAAATTCAACGACAATGACCGCTACCACAAACAGGGTAAACATTCCTTTCGCCGAAAATCCCGTGACATCCAGAACATTATCGGCAAGATTCACCGGCGCAACCGTTATAATGTAACACGCCACCGTCACTATGCTGACAATCACCGCATCCAACTCCTCGTACATCCGCGCAAGCTCCGAACCCAGGGATATTGCCAGATAAAGCGTCATAAAATTCATCGTCATCGCATAGAGTATATTTAGCTTCTCCGCATAAGGCGCCATGATATTTGCCAGAGATTCCACCGGAAGGCTTGTCAGGATCAATGGCAGCGAGCCGATGATGATGAGCGGGATCGTACGGATCAGCGCTGCACGGATCGCCGCAAAATGTCTCTGATTGCCCATCTTAACAAGCGGAGGCGCAAGATATCGCTCAATCCATCCACTGAGCTTGTCCATTGTTGCTTCAAATTTGTTTGTTTTCATTATTTTCCCTCCTCACACTAATCATTCGTAAGTTACCTTTTTGTTATATTGTCTGTGCATATCCTTATACCCGCGTGTGCACCACCTCGGTAAAATTGTCATTGGCCTCCCGGTTCGGATCCATCCCTGCCCGCTCCGGCGCATATACCGCAAGCACCTGTATCACCAGCGTCGTTAACAGAAGCGATTGGGTCAGCGGATATTCATTCAGCAGGATCCGCCCCTTCTCTCTATCAGTCTTCCCGGAAGCATCCAGCATCCATACCTGTCCCGCCGCTGTTTTAAGATAACGGAACGTCTCTTCCGAAAGCCCGGAAAGGACGGACCGGGTTTTCAGCAGTAATACACTGCTTCTTTCTGTGACCGCCCGGTGCATACCGTGGGAAAACTCACCGATATCATTGAACATGGTCGGGATGCACATCGTCTCCATCAACTTTAGCTGGCCTTCCATGGCCGTGCCGAAATTCATCCCGTACCCCAGAACGTACAATTCTTTAAGCCCATCGCCGAAATTTTCTTCCTCACACCAGTCTTTCACGTCTTGCACTAGGCCGGGGATTTCCCGGATCTGCCTGCGCAGCTCTTTTAGCACCGCCTCTTTTGTATCCTCACCGAGGATCCGTTTTGCAGATCCCATGTGCACCGCCAGCAAAAGCAGCAGCAGCAATGTGGCGCTGTACCCTTTTGTCTTTGCATTGCTGTCCTCCTTCCCGCACCGAAGAAACAGCGTATGATCCGCTTTCTTTGCAATCGGCGAATCCAGTTCTTCCGTGATGCCAAGGGTAGCAAATCCATTTTCAGAAGCAGCGCAGAGCGCTTCGATAACTCCGCTGCTGGTACCGGTCTGGCTGATTGCCGCAACCAGGATATTTTTCTTTTCTTCCCTTAACAGTGCATACGCATTATGCCGGAAGTTCGCCGGAGTGTATACATAAACCCTAACCCCTCCGTATCTTGACAAAAAATCCGAAACCGCCAAAGCCGCATTGTAGGAGCTGCCATGCGCCACAAAATAAACCGCTTCCACAGCCTTGCACGTTTTGCCTGCAAACTCCCCAATCTCCTCCGCGTACAAAAGGCGTCCTAAAACCTCCGGCTCTTCGTTGATATACTCCCACATAATGCTTTTGTTCTTCATCCCATCCTCCTTCTTACAAGCCGAGTATGCGCTTTGCATTTCCCCCCAGCATCAGTTCCAAATGGTCGCTGTTATCGCAGATATAGCGTATTTTTTCAATCTCCTGGGCCTCATCCCCAAAGGGCGCGTCCGAGGAGTAAAGGATTTTCTCCGGTCCCGCAACCTCGTAGGCCATACGGATCACCGGGACGTAGGAGCCGCATGTGCTCAGATAAAAATTCGGGATCTCCTTTGCTAGACTGCACGCCCGCTCATACATCAGGGGCACGCCCATATGATACAGGATCACCGGGACATCCGGAAAGCTTTTTGCCATCTGCGCCCATTTATCCGGAATCGAAAACATATCCGACTGCCCGTGAGCTACCACGCATTTTTTGTATTTGCGGCAAAGCTCAAAATAAGGATCTAACACGCCGTGGCGGTCCGCACTGTAGCCGAACCGGATCGCATTCATCTTAAGCCCATGAAAATGATAGTCCCTGAAGCACCGCTCAAGCTGTTCCTCTCCGTCCACATCCCACGGATTAATGACTGCAAATCCTAACGTGCGCTCAGGATATTTCCGGCAGCATTCATCAATATACTCATTATCAACCGTCTCCAACTGAGAACATATCATACAGCGCTCCACGCCCGCCGCATCCATGATCTCAAGCAGAGATTCCACCTTATAATCTTCCCCTTTTTTCACGCCGATATGGGCCAGCATATCAATGATCATGATCTCACCTCCCCTTCAAGGCCAAAGATGCGCGCCGCATTCTTCCAGAGCACTTTTTCTTCGCCGTCTTCGTAACCTTTAACCGCGTTCCTGACCTTCAAAAGCTCCAGAGGATAATATCCTGCTTCCGGCGTCCCCGTGCCAAGGAGCACCCTGTCCGCCCCGACCGTCTTTAACGCGCGGCGGGTATTAAAGTCCATACCAGAAGAAGTCTCCAGATAGATATTTTCATGGTTTTTTGCAATGCTGACCGCGCTTGCATTGTCGTACTGCAGACCCATGCGGCCCATGATAATCTTAACCTTTGGATAATCTTCTGCAATCTGCCCGAAGAATACAGGGCTCGTAAAAACTTCCGCCGCTCCATAGCACCACACAACTCCCTGATATTTTCGGCACACATCAAGAAGCGGATAGAATACCTCATGCTCGCACAGCATATAGCCGTGGCGCAGCGGGTTCATATATAAGCCTTTGAACCCTTTTTCCGCCAATGCTTCCTCAAGCTTCGCCGCTCCGTCATCCTCCCACGGGTTGACCGTATACAGTCCGATAAACCGCTTTGGATAGTCCGAAATCGCCTGCTCCACAGAGGCATTATCCAGGCTTTCCGCATAGCAGCTGATCACCGCCATGTCTATCCCGGCTTCATCCATCTGCTTAAGCAGCATCTTTGGCGTAATCTCCGGCCGGAACTTATGCTTTCCGATAATATTCGATACATCAATGATCAAAAAACTCACCTCCCTAATGATCTTTCACCCATTCAGAGCCAAACAGCATCCCCAGCATCGTCTCTGCCGCGACGCTTTCCACAAGCGGCATCAGAGAATCCCGAAGCCGCGGCAGCTTTACCGCAAATACTCTCTCCTGCTCTTTTATCTTTGAGGTAGTATAGATCATCACCTTTCCTCCATGCCCCAGGATAAAGCGGAACATCTTCATTTCCTTCGTCCCCTCCTCCAGTACAGGGAAAAACATCTGGGCAAGATATTTCTCCGCCATCTTCGCACTGTGATACTGGCCGTGTGCATAGTCCGCACATTCCCAAACAGCCGTACTGTTATGCAGCCCCTCCCGGTATGCCAGGGATAACTGCCTGGCCGTGGCGAGGGAAGTATCGTTGGCCAGCAGGTCAAAAAGTTCTGTCCCCTTAGCGAATTCATACATGGGGCGGGAGTTTTCCTCCCAATTTCCAAGCCACTCTTCCGACCACCGCGCTGCCTGCTCTGCCTCTTCCCAGAAAGAATCATCAAGCTCATCCGTCAGCTTGTGCGCCAGGATGTTGAGGATCAGCATCGTAAGCTCATAAGTCTTGCTGGTAATAGATATCTCTCTTCCGGCACGGATCTTCAGCGGGAAATCTGCAAGCTTTTCAAGCACGCAGCCTTCGTTATTGTAAATGCCGACGACATCCGTGATCTCTTTTGCTTTTTGGACAAGCTCTACTACCTCCATGGAATTGCCTGACTGCGACACCGCCACCACCAGCGTCTTATCATCAATCTGCCCGAACTGAAAACGCGACAACTCAAAAGAACTGAAAGATAACGCCGGGATGCCATGCCCTGTCAGATAACTGCGTACGGCATCCATCGCGTACAGGGAACTTCCCATCCCGGTGAAGATAATGCGCGTCATCCCCTTCTGTTTGAATCTTTCTGCTATCCCGCCAATCTGCTTCGCACCGCTGTTCCGATAAAAATCTGCCACCTCACGCAGCAGACGCCCTTGCGTGCATACTTCGTCTATAAACCCATTCACACCTTTTCTCCTTCCTTTGTTTTCCGTTTTATGTTTTTTGTGGTTCGTTATGGTTCATTTATATCATATTTGTATGATTTTGTCAATATTTTGTCTTAAATATTTCGCTTTTTATTTAAAATATATACATTTATGCACTTATTTCAAACTTTTTCACCTGTTTCTTCAAAATATTTGTTTCTTTTGTCTTTATTTATCTTGTGTTATTTTAAAAAATATGCTATGATATGAGCATATAAAAAACAAAATAGAACCAAAAGGAGAATCGCCATGATTCAAAACAAACGTTTAGAACAAATCATGAACCTTCTGCAGCAAGAAAAGAGTGTAAGCGTGAATCAGATCAGCGAAATGCTTAACGTCACTCCCAAAACTGTCCGGCTGGACTTAAAAAAGCTGGAAAGCGCCAATGTTTTACAGCGTGTACATGGCGGCGCCGTGCTTTCCGGCTTGCAGCCCACCTCTTTTCCCGTCTCGTCTTACCGACAGAAGTGCATGGATAAGAAAGCGGTCATCGCGCAAAAAGCATTTTCCCTTCTTAAGGAGAATGATACGGTGCTGCTAGACGACGGAAGCACTTCCCTGGAACTTGCCAAGCTGTTGGGAGAATTCCGTATCACCGTATTGACCAATGACATTTTTATCATCAACGAATTAATGTACAAGCCCAACGTATTCCTCTATGTGATCGGCGGGGCGCTAAAGCGCGACGGGGAATCTTTCGTGATCAATGGGGAAGACTCGATCCAGTTTATCAAAAAGTATCACGTAAACAAGATTTTTCTCGGGATCAGTACACTGGACATCGAAAACGGCGCCATGATCTACTATTACGGCGACCGTTCGACTAAACGCGCTTTTATGGCTGCCGCCGACGAGATTGTCTGTATGGCCGACTCTTCCAAATTCAACCACACGGCATTCACGCGGATTGCTGATATCGCAGAGATCGATACGATCATCACAGATTCTTCCCTGCCGCAGGAGGAAGCGGAAAAGTACCGCGCTCTGGGGCCGCGCGTGATCTATGCGGATAGTTCCGAAAGCTGATGTCTGGAAATGGCGCATTTACTTCAATTCCAGCGCACAAAAAAAGAGAGCGCCATCGCCAGATCAAACGCTCTCTTTCTCTAATTAATATCGTTTAATACCGTGTTCAGCCCAAGGACCGTTAAAAGATTAACATTTTCAGTCTTCTATATCGGCAGCTCCAGATAGATATCTTTTCCTTCCTTTATAGAAATCACCACTTTACCGGTCCTGACTGTCGTCACCACGCCTTCTACGCTCCCGCTTACTGCAGGCACTTCTTCTGCCTCTGCTTCCTCTTCCGGCTCTTCTGCTACTTCCATGATCCCGTCAACATTGTCCGTGGTCAGCGGGCAGAGGGAATCGCTTGTCTTTGTCAGTTTCGCCCCAAGTACCTGAGAGATCGTCAGGCATCCGTCCAGATTAAGTAAACCTGAATCTACCAGTTCATCAAAGATTGCCGGATCCTCAAGATTGGCCGGCTCAATGGTAATACCCGCTTCTGCTCTGCAGCATAATACGGCCGGGTCATTTGCATGCGCTTTCGCGGTTTCTGCTGTAATGGACATACACATTACCTCCTCTTATCTATACGTTACTTCCAGTATATCCCCCGCCATGCATAATTTCCAATTGATTTTCCGCATGAATATATAGATTGTTTCTATATATCGGATTATGCTTTTTGACGCTACAATTTTTGAATCCGCTCAATTGCCTCCACTGTGTTTTCATAGCTTCCAAAAGCGGTCAGCCTAAAATAACCTTCACCGCTCGGGCCAAAACCAGAACCAGGCGTACCGACTACATTTGCCCGCTCAAGTAAATAATCGAAAAATTGCCAGGACGTCATGCCTTTGGGCGTCTCAAGCCAAATGTAGGGAGCATTCACTCCGCCCGAGACATTATATCCTGCACTTTTTAATCCTTCATAGATAACCTTCGCATTCTTCATATAACCGGCAATCTGCTCTTTAAGCTGATCCTTTCCCGCCTCGGAATACACAGCTTCGCCAGCCTTCTGCACGATATAGGGCGCCCCGTTATACTTCGTCCCGTGCCTGCGCGCCCACAGAGAATGAAGCGTCACATCGCCGGCTTTCAGGTCCTTCGGGATTACTGTCGCGCCGAGCCTTACACCGGTAAAGCCTGCGTTTTTCGAGAAGCTCCTAAGTTCGATGGCACAACTTCTCGCACCCTCGCATTCGTAGATGGTATGTGGTACATTCTCTTCGGAGATGTATGCCTCGTAAGCGGCATCGTAGATGATCACCGCGCCGGCTTTGTTGGCGTAATCCACCCACTCCTGGAGCTGCGCTTTCGTTATGGCAGAGCCTGTGGGGTTATTTGGAAAACATAAGTAGATAATATCCGGTGTCTCTTTCGGAAGTTCCGGAGCAAAGTCTGTCTCCTTCGTACAGGGCATATAGATGACATCACTCCAAGTTTCACTCTTTGCATCATAAGTCCCGGTGCGCCCTGCCATAACGTTCGTATCTACGTATACTGGATAAACCGGATCACACACGGCGATCTTATTATCCTTTGCGAATATCTCCTGGATATTGCCGGAGTCACATTTTGCCCCGTCGGAGATAAATATCTCATCTGCCCTAATGTCACATCCTCTGTCCTGATAATCATTCTTCGCCATGGCGCTTCTTAAAAATTCATAGCCGAGATCCGGCGCATACCCGTGGAAAGTCTCTGCGTGCGCCATCTCATCCACCGCACTGTGCAGGCTTTCGATAATGGCAGGCGTTAAAGGCTTCGTCACATCACCGATCCCCAGCCGGATGATCCGCTTATCCGGATTCGCCTGCGTATATGCCGCTACTTTTTTTCCGATGGTGGAGAAAAGATAACTCCCCGGCAGTTTCAGATAATCTTCATTTACTTTAAACATCTTCCCAAATTCCTCCTGATCTTAAATCTTATCCGTCAATTTTATTCCTCAATCATATCTCAATTCTATATCTCAATCTCTCCGTCAAATACAACGGTTGCGGGGCCTGTCATATAGACTACATCCGCTTCCCTGTCCCATTTAATCTCAAGATCGCCGCCCAAAAGCTTCACCGTCACCGTATCCTCGGTCAGTCCGTTCAATATGCAAGACACCGCTGCCGCACATGCCCCTGTCCCGCAGGCAAGGGTCTCGCCGGAGCCTCTCTCCCACACCCGCATCTGCACCGTGTGTCTGTCCAGCACTTTGACGAATTCCGTGTTGACACGGTTTGGGAATCTTTTATGATTCTCGAATTTCGGCCCGATCTTCTCAATATCAAGACCGTCCACGTCATCCACATAGATGACCGCATGGGGATTGCCCATGGAAACACCTGTCATACGGTACTCTCGCCCGTCCACCAGGATCGGCGCATCGATAACCGCCTCATCTTCCGGGTTTCCAGGCACGATCGGGATAAGCTTCGGGGCAAGTACGGGCTTCCCCATGTTCACCCGGATAAGCTCAGCTTTTCCATTCTTCACTGTCAGATCCAAGTACTTTATACCGCCAAGAGTTTCCACCGATATGCTCGTCTTATCGGTCAGGCCGTAATCATAGACATATTTGGCCACGCAGCGGATACCGTTGCCGCACATCTCCCCCCGGGAGCCGTCTGCATTGTACATCTCCATCTCAACATCCGCCCGCTTTGACGGATTGATCATGATCAGCCCGTCTGAACCGATGCCAAAATGTCTGTCGCTTACAAATCTCGCCGTCTCCGGCGGATTTTCAATATGTTCTCTAAAACAATTTACGTAGACATAATCATTTCCAAGACCGTGCATCTTTGTAAATTTCATCTGTTTTTCCTCCAAATCCATTTTTATTTCTATATTCACTCATTCCTTGTCTGCCTTGCTCCTCCGATCTCGGGCTATGACATAACACTGAGCACCATCTCCGCTGTCTCCGCCATATTCGTGCCGCTGTCCATACTGCATTTCTGGATGTACCTGTGTGCCTCCTCCTCAGTCATATGATTGCGCTCCATCAAAAGCTCTTTCGCTTTCCTGATCGTCTCCTGCTGCCTTGGATCGCGCGTTTTTACCTCCTGCTTTCTCTTCCTGCGCCTTCGCTCCAGACCGGCGAGCATCATCTCCACCGTATTGATAAAATCATATGCTTTTAACGGCATGGAAAGTCCGATCACCCCTTCAATATCCCTGCCGCTCCACCTGTCCGGCGACGCAAGAAGAAGCATGTCGAACTCCCGCGGGAGATATTCCCGCAGCTCAGTGTACATCATATCCTTCAGCTTACTTCCGCAGACGACGATACCCTGATCGGCCGTATCCGCATAATGAAGTGCCTGCGCGCCGCTTGTGCATACCCCGGTGACAGCCATACCATTTCTGACCAGCAGATTCCGGATATTGGCGGCGTTGTCCTTATTCGGAAATACAACGATGATCCCAACCAATTTCCCACCTCCTGTTCCTTTTACTACTAGCCATGAGCAAAACTCCACACATTCAGTATTTATGCAGGTTTGCAAGGCATGGCGACCTCTTTTATCACTCCAAATTTATAGTAACAACCAGCTCCAAATGGTATAATTA
>CANAPP010000068.1 GCA_947363565.1 uncultured Lachnospiraceae bacterium
AAAATTTAACTCTATGTAGAATTTAACTCTGCACTGGAATTTAAAATTTCAAGTCGGCAAATTGATGAAGGGGAAGATGGCTGGCAGAATACGAAAAGAATCAAAGATTCTTTTGTATGACAACAAATAAAACAATTGCAGATTTGTTTGAACAGGATGGAGATGAACTGATTGTTACGGAAAGTCCGGCAAATGATGTTGACGGGGATTGGATACTGATTGAAGATAAGTGTAAGAATCCGGGAGCTCGCAGAGTTGCACCGCCTCCCCTTTACTGCTATCCTTTAACTGTGGATATCCAAACAGACACAGGCAAAGATAAAGAGGAGGAGCAGATATGAGAACAAAGAGAAAGATCCGGTCAGGTATACTTACACTTATTACGGCAATGGCAGTCAGCATGGCGGTTCCGGCTGCAGCACAGGCAGCGGGTCCGAAGAAGCTTCAGAAGGTTACGCTGAAGATCGGCGGCATGGATATGACGAAGCAGACCTATTCCATCAGCAGGGGAAAGACAGCAGCGATAAAGGCCGCGGGAAAGCCGGCATCCGCTAAAAAAGCCGTATCCTATAAGAGCAGCAATACAAAGGTCGCAGCGGTGAGCAAAAAGGGAAAGATCACAGCCAAAAGAAAAGGGACTGCGAAAATAAGCGTCACAGTGAAAGGGAAAAACGGCGGAAAGAAAACGGCGTGGCTTAAGATTAAAGTCATCACAACAGGGGAAGAAGGAGCATCGGCACCAGCTGCTTCCTGCGACCATGACTGGAAGTTTATCCGCGGGGAGGATGCAGAGCAGGCTCCGGTCTATCTCATCCGGGCAAAGGAATATAACGTCTGCATACACTGCGGATACATTGGCACCTATCAGGAGGTTGCCAGCCACTGTCTCATTTTCGGGGGATCCTGGGAGAATGTGCCGCTGGGACCGGAGGTGAGAAGGCAGGACTGGATCTGCACCGACCTTTACAGATGTAAAAAATGCGGGAAGGAAAAGACAGAGCAGTATACGAAAACCGGGGATACGGTGACAGTTTACTATAAGAACAGCCGCCTTAACTGGGAAGTGATCGATAATGAGATGGGCAGGGTAAGATGCCCGGGATGCAGTGAGGTCAGTGCACTGGAATGGATCAGCCGGGACGGCGGGAAATGTATCTGCGGGAGGGAGCTTCATTACACGGAGGAGGATATTTTTTATCCGTGGACGCTCAGCAAAGCCTATCCGGAGTCGGAAGATGAGCACTACCGGGAGGTTGATAAAGAGGGGAATATCGTCATATTAAAATAGCGAAACTGCCTCCGGGGAAATAAATCTCCGGAGGTTTTTCTGTTTAGGTCAATGGCAGACAGGGATTTAGGGATAAAAGGGAGGCTTCCAGAGCTTCCCTTTTATCATAGATACCAGGGACAGAAGGGAGGTTTAACGGTAATACCGGGAGGGAGGTGAGGCAATGCAGAATAGGAGGTGGAAAAGATAAGGCGAGGAAGAGAAAGATGATGCAGAGAAAAGGGAGATGGAAAAGATAAGGCGAAGAAGTGAAAGAAGGAAGGGATATCAAAATGCATGTTTAAAAGCAAGAGGAAAAAACAGATAAAAACCGATAAGCTAAGAGATCAGAGAGCCTATATGCAAAAGTGATATAGTTTTTTTGAGAAGAGAATCTGTAAACAAAGGTGATACAGGTTCTTTTTTATGGGCAAAAAGGAGGAAAAGAAAGATGAAACAATGGTTAAAAAGGATTGGGAGCACGTCGCTGCTCCTCATAGTCGTACTGGGAATGATCTTCATGGTATCGAAAGCGGCGGAGTTTGAGATCACGGAAACTTACGTCGGTTATTACAACCAATACCACAATAACGCGCTGGAGAAGCGCTACCAGGCAAAGATGCACAAGCTCAATGGAAAGAGGGCCTACTGTGTCTCCATGACAAAATCATCAAGGCCGGGTTCTGCGAAGGAGGTAAATATAAAAAAATATCTGCCGGGGGACGAGCTTGTCATGGCGTGCCTGGCCCAGAAGCATATCTTTGCCATGGACGGCTACACAACGGCAGAGAAATATATGCTGACCCAGTGCATGGTGTGGTATATCCAGCGGGATCATATCGATGACGGCGGCTGGCGGCAGTATGTGGACGGCATCGACAAGTCCGTGAGCCAGCAGAAGACATTTTTTGCGGATCTGGAAAAGCAGGTGAAAAAGGAGGCGCCGGATTATGAGGGACACGGCACGGCCTATGAAAATGTGGACATCGCAGACGTGCAGGAGGTAGCGATCCTGGACGAGCCGACCTTAAAGACAGGGGATGCAAAGCTGGTCAAGATCTCCGATAACCCATCCGTTTCTGAGGATAACAACTGCTACTCCCTGGAAGGATGTGTGTTCGGTGTATTTACGGATTCCGGGTGCACCGAAAAAGCAGGGGAGCTGGTAACAAAAGCGGACGGGACCACGGATACGTTAAAGCTCAGGGCAGGGACTTATTATATCAAAGAGCTGAAAGCACCGAAGGGCTTCCTTCTGGATATGGAGGTAAGAAAGCTGTCTGTAGCCGTCGGGAAGACAAAGAGTGTCCAAGTTAAGGATATCCCGGGGACGGATCCGCTCGGCATCACCCTCATAAAGAAAGATGTAGAGGATCAGCAGAGCACCCCGTTAGGCGGCGCGTCGCTGGCAGGGGCGCAGTTCACCGTCCAGTATTACGACGGGTACTATGATGAACTGGATATCAGCGGGAAGGAGCTGAAACGGCAGTGGATCTTTGAGACCAGGTATGATGAGGCGAAAAAAATGTACAGTGCGGTCTATGATGACGCCCATAAAGTATCCGGCGACCCGCTTTATAAGAGCAATTCCGGTTCCCCGGTCCTTCCCCTCGGGACCTATGTGATCTGGGAGAGCAAAGCGCCGGAAGGATATCTTTTAAATGAAAATGCTTATCTGACTGACCGTGAGAACGGGATCGTTGCAGCCGGAGGGGAAAAGTATGTCGCCCAGGTCACTGGCGCAGGCGGTGGGACTCCGGTCAAGCTGACCGGCGGAAATGAATACTCCCGCTACGACCGGGTAAAACGGGGCGACTTCGAGTTTTCCAAGACCGGCGAGGAAGGGGAGCGGCTTGCAGGCATCGAGTTTGAGATCATTTCCGATACGACAAAGGAGCGCCATACCTTCGTGACCGATGAAAACGGGTATTATAACAGCTCTGTTGAGTATCTGAAGCACAATGAAAAGAACGGCCTCTGGTTCGGCGAATACGTGGAGGAAAAAAGCGGGGAGAAGCTGACCGCCGCCATCAATAATGACTGGGGCGCGCTGCCCTACGACACCTACACCATCAATGAGCTTTCCGGTGAAGCCAATGAAGGGCTTGAGCTCCTGAAAAATATCCGGCTGACCATATCCAGAGAGGGATTTAACATTGACATGGGGACGCTCACGGACTGGTCGGTGACCTTATCCACGAGGGCTCATGACGAGAAGAGTAAGACGCAGTATGCGGCGGCAGGCAAAAATGTAACGCTCCAGGATACGGCAGACTACACCGGCCTTCAGAAAAATCTCGTCCACACGCTGAAAACGACACTGATGGACCGGGAGACAAAAGAGCCTGTCCCTGATGAGGAAGGCAATGCGGTCACGGCAATAAAAGAGTTCAAGCCAAAGGCGAAGGATGGCACAGTAAGGACAGAGGTCACCTTTGACGCCTCGAAACTGGCGGGAAAAGATGTTGTATTTTTTGAGGAGCTGTATCTCGGCACAGAGCTGGCGCCGGAGAACCTGCTGGCCTCCCACAAGGATATCCATGCCGCTGAGCAGACCATCCATTTCCCGTCCATCCGGACGAAGGCGGCGGGAAAGGATACGCAGGCCCAGAGCATCTACGCAGGGGAAAAGGTGACGATCATCGATACAGTCTCCTACACCAATCTCCCGGTGGGGAAAGAGATGAAGCTTGACGGTATCCAGATGTTAAAGAAAAATGGAAAGCCGGCGAAGGATGCGGACGGGAATGAGATCACAGGGACTGCCGCATTTACGCCGGAGGAGCCGGACGGGGAGGCGGAGGTTACGTTCACCTTCAACGCCTCGAACCTGGGCGGCGAGACGTTAGTCACCTTTGAGACCTTGTCCTGGAGTGGGCTTAAGATCGAGCATAAGGATATCGATGATAAGGAACAGTCCGTATTTGTCTCCGACATTGACCTGGTAAAGACAGCGGATAAGGAAGAGTATGAGATCGGTGATACTATCCACTATACCATCAAGGCAGCGCCGAAGGGAGGGGCCGTATTCCGGAACGCCGTTATCGGGGACAAAGACCTGACAAAGGGCGTGGAGCTTGTGTATGATTCCATCCGGATCAATAAAAGTAAGTACCCGCTGGAGAGCGCGAAGGATGTGGCGGACAGGCTGGGGGAAGATGACGACCCGGAGAGGCCCAAGTCGGACCTTGGCAAGGAGCCGGAGATTCATCTGGTAAAGACAGAGGACAGCTTTCAGGTGCTGGTTGATCCATTTGCAAAAGAAGTGACGGTCACCTTTGACGCCATCGTAAAGGATAAATCCCTGCGTGGAAAGAAGATAAACAATACCGCAACCATCAAAACCGAGCAGTCCCCGGAGCAGGAGTCGAAGGTTAAGGTGAAGGTGCCGAAAGAGAAGGAGAAGGAGAAAGAGAAGAAGACACAGGAAACGCCGTCAGCGCCGATGACCCCGCAGGAGCTTTTGAAGAGCGTGCAGACCGGGCTTGAGGACCACGGGGGGGCTGTTTGCAGGGATCGCGGTTATCCTGGCCATAGCGTTTGCGGTACTTTGGAGAAAAAGAAAACATGACGGTAAGGCCGGGACCGGAGAGAAAGAAGCTGCCGCAGGAGGGGCAGATAAAGAGAACAGGGAAGAAACACAGGAAGAGAAGCCGGAGGAAGAAAAAGCAGGAGGAGAGAAGATAGAAGAAAAAATGGAAGAAGCACCGGAAGGAGAAAAGATAGAAGAAACGCCAGAAAAAGAAAAGGCAGAAGAAAAGTAGAATAAAGTTTTTCCGATAAATATGAAAGGATAAAGAGATAAGGGACGGCGGTGTGCTGTCCCTTTTTACACGTTGGAAATATATTTTTTGCAGCAGAAAAATTGAAAAAGAAAAATACTGCAGGGAGGAAAGAGACAAGATGGCAGACAAAAGAAGGATAAATTCAGGATATGTGATCACTGCTTCAGTTCCGGCAGGGAATAAGGAGTTTGTTCTGGGCGTGCATAAGACAGCGCCGGAGCAGTATGTTACCTGGGAATGTAGGGACGGGGATTATATCTGGGGACATTATACGGACAGCCCGCTGAAAGCATTAAGAGACCTGTGCGGGCGTATCCTGAGAGAGGTGGAATATCTGGAGATAAAGGAACAGGAAGAGGCGGAAAGGAACCAGCCGGAAAGAAGTCATCCGGGAGTAAGGGAAGACGTAGGAAAACTAAAGTGGTCAGACGGCAGGGAGGGACGCTGATATGGAGATACGGCCAGTTACACAGGAAGAATGGAAATATACCTACAACCAGAGTCTGCAGCTTCAGGGACAGACCGGGAATATCGGTCATCTGAGGGGCGACTTTGGCGGTACGGGGATGGAATTTTACACGACATGGCATGACCACAGGAAGCAGTGGAAAACAGAGGCCTTCCGGAAAGGACTGGATGAGGTGGTCAATGCCCTGCGCACAGAGGAATACGGGCTGCTGACGGACAGAAAAGGGATGCGGGCATTTGCTGCATTGTTTCCAGAAAGCGCCTTTCCGGGAAGCTATTGTACCGAATACGGGTTCCGGGTCGGGAAAGGAGAGCATTCGTTTCTGTTCCGGTGCAATCCGGAGAAAGGCAGTTATAATTTTTACTGCTACTGCTATGTAAGGGAATGGCTGGATAAGCATATGGAAAATGCAAGGCAGGGGATCCGCTTTATCGATCCGCATTACAAAGAACTGTTCCGTATCCCGGACGGCGGCAGGATTGTGGTGACTGACGCAGGGGGAAAGCGTGAAGCACGGATCTGCCGTTATATAGATGATCATCATACAGAGATTGGAAGTAATCTGTATCATATCTGTGAATTTGCAGAGCGGATGGACAGGATTGGGGCGGTTTATGAACCGGAGCTTAAGGAACATCAACATCCATTTGTCCGTAAAGCGGGGAGAGATAGAGGGCAGGAACGATAGGAGGGTTAAGAAATGGCGGTAAACCAAAAGATGGTCAGGATCTTAAACAAGGTCCTGGAGACGGGCTTTAGCGATGAAAAGGCTATTGCTGCGTCCTGCAGAAAAGTGTCAGGTCGAACCAGATGATCTCCTTTCTGACGGGGGGAGTGAGATGAATAAGATAAGTAAAATGAGCAAGATGAGAGGGATGAATAGGATAAGTCAGATGAGAGGGATGAAAGGGATGAGGGAGGGAAAAAAGATCCGTTTTACAGACAGCAGGGGGAGGGAGCTCTTTACCCTTCCTGACGGCGGTCTGCTTCAGATAACTTACGGGAATGGGGAGGATTATTTTGCTCTTTGCTATTATCTTAACGATTCCCAGGTAAGTATCGATGGGAAAGTGTATGACATCCTGGAGTTTGCGAGGCGGATGGAAAATAACGGGATAGATTATGCTCCGGCATGAGAAGGACATAAGGAAAAGAGAAGGAAAATGACAGGCAAACGCGGAGCCAGCCGGGACCAGGATTAAGACAAAAGAAGTAAAAAGATCATATATTCAGATCGGGAAGGAGTAAAGAGGATGGCGAAAAAATATCAGCGGTTAAGCAAACTGTATCAGCGCACAGCCGCGGCTGTGGTAAAGGATGGGAAGGAATGGCAGGATTTCCTTGCATCGGCCTGCCGGAATTATAAGTGCCGTTTCGACGAGCAGCTCCTGATCTATGCCCAGCGTCCGGATGCGGCGGCTGTTGCAGAGATCGGGACATGGAACAGACTCTTTAAGCGCTGGGTGAATAAGGACAGCAGGGGGATCGCGGTATTTGGCTTTGACCGTGAGGGGAAAAAAAGTTCTTTGAAATATTATTTTGACCTGTCCGACACTCATGAGGGTTATTACGGGAGCCGTCCTGTCCTCCTGTGGCGGCTGGACAGAAAATATGAACAGCCGGTCATGGAAAGGCTCGTAAGCAGGTTTGAAGCAGAAGAGGGAAGGGAGGTTGTCCCCGTCCTGCTTCAGGCGGTGCAGAACGCCGTGGATGACGACCTTCCCGATTATGTCACACGGCTAAGGAGATGTGCGGGAGGAAGCCGTCTGGAAGAGATAGATGATTATCACCTGGCGGTCACTTACCGGAAGCTTGCGGCGGGCAGTGTGGGGTTCATGGTGCTGTGCCGCTGCGGGCTTGCGGCAGACAGATATTTTGGGGAGGGGGAGTTTGAGGACATCCGGCGGTTCAATACGCCTGCGTCTCTGAATGCTTTCGGTGCCGCCGTGAGTGACGTTTCCGAGATCGTGCTCAGGGAGATCTCCCAGGCCATCCGGGAAGTGCAGATGGAGGAAAGAATGCAGGGCCGCACATTTGCAGATGGGCCGGATAACGGGTATGATAAAGGCAGGACAGGAGAAGAAAGTGGAGGAGATAAAGATAACGGAAAAGGCGAAAGAGGTGAACGAGATGAAGATAACAAAAGAAGCGGGAGAAGTGAACGAGATGAAGATAACGGGAGAGGCGGAAGAAATGAAGAAGACAGAAGGGATCACCTACAGCAGGCAGGGGGATTACCTGATCCCCGACCTTCTGCCGGAGCCGGAGGAGGAGCTTCCCCTCGGCCGGTACGCGCTGATGCACAGGGATCATCTGGAAAATTACAGGAAAGCGGATTACATCAACCTGCTGACGACGGGGAGGCTGACCGCATACCTGTACGGAGTGGAGCAGACGGCGCTGGGGCGTCTGGAGCGGACCGTCAGACGGCTGGCATCGGAGCAGGGAGTGACAGAGGAGATGAAGGAAAAGGATCAGCTCCAGTGGGTGCAGATGACGAACGGCATCCGCAGCCAGGCGGAGGAGATGATATTGAAAGAGCTGATCTACAGCTAGAGTCAGAGCCACAGAACAGTATTGCCGGGGAAAAAGCAGTCACAGCTCATCTTCCCTCTATAGAAGAACAGAAAAAGGTGATCGCTGAAGCAGAGGAACAAAAATCCTCTGTTTTTTCTGTTTCCCAGGAAGATATTGCTGATGTCCTGGTAAGGGGAAACGGCTTTGAGCATAGGAAATACCGCATTTACCGCCAGTTCCAGAAGCATGAGGATAAGAAGAGCAATATCGAGTTCCTGAAAAAAGAATACGGCACAGAGGGGGGAAGCTATACCTATCCGGACGGGACCCGGGGTATGGTGCACTATGATGCAAAAGGGATCGCAATAGAAAAATATGGTTCCTACGCGGAGCCTGATCTGCTCTTTAAATGGACGGAGGCAGAGAAACATCTGCGCGGGCTGGTCAGGGACGGCAGGTATCTTAACCCGGAAGAAAAGGATCATTATGTGGATTACCTGGAAAGCATTTCTGCCCCGGAGATTGAAATTGAAGGTCAGAGGAAAAATTCCCGCCGGAGATCTATTGACGCCCACAGGGACCTGCCGCCTGCGGATAAACGGGATACGCTCCCCCTGCGTCTGTCTGATTTTATCCGTGACCTTGACGGTTATGAAAAGGACCTGCTGTCAGAAGTGGGGCGCACTGACCTGTCGGATACGGAACCCGGCCAGATGGAAGAGTGCCTAAAAGACCCGGCCGCCGTACAGCAGCTTTTGGATTTCCTCGGGCTTGTGCAGGGGAGGACAACCGATGTCTACAGCCGCAGCAATGCCTGGAGGTTCAGGGAGGAACTGCGGGAGCTGTATCCGCTGCGTTACCGTTATCAGGAAGGCGATCCGGTGTATATCGGTGCGGACCACTATGAGATCACGGGATTATCTGAGGATACGGTAACCTTAAGGAATGTACAGTTCCCAATCTTTACGCAGGAGTATGGCCGGAAGGAGTTTGAAGAGAAGCTTAAGGAAAATCCGGTGAACGAACATCTGAAGGTGATCGTGGCTGAGGGGCAGAAAGAGAACAGACCTGCCGAAGAAAAAACGGATGGCATACACTTTTCCACCGGTTTTTCTGAACACCCGGCATTTTATGACCGGGAGCTTAAGGACCGCTTTACAGACCTGAGTTTTGCACTGGGAAACTATCTGCTGGGCGTTTTGGATGAAAAGCAGCATAAGGAGCGTCTGGATGAGAGCAGGAAGGCCGGGTGGTATAAAAAGACAGAATTCGAGATTTCTGCGGTCATTGGGGGCGAAGAAATCCATTATGAGGGGCGGTTTGACATCGGGGACGGCGAGGGGGATCTGATCGCGCATATCAAAAACTTTTATGCGTATTCACTTTCACCGGACTGTCCGTTTATCCCGGAGTGGAAGCAGCAGGGTGAGACGCACTACCGGGAACAGATAGAATCTCTGCAGAAGGGGCGGGATGTGCTCGTGCCGTTCCTTATGGAGCATGCGGAACTGACACCGGAGGATAAGAGGCTTTTTGCTGAGATCATGGCTACGGAAAGCGACTGGTTTCGCAGGACGGAAGAATCAAAAGAGCAGGAAGTGCCGGAAAAGGAGCGGCTGTTAGAGGAGGCAAAGAAGTATATTGACGGGTTTTGCGAGAGGGAATACGGTTTTGCTGAAGATGTGGATTATACAGATCTGTCAGAGATCCCGCTTGCTTATACCACAACAGAGGACGGGGAGTACGAGATACAGGCTACGGCTGATCTTATCCACTGCCGGATGGAAACCTGTGTTGATGGTTTGCTTGTGGAATATACGCAGTATGATGACCTTGCCGATCTTATCGAAAATGCCCTTTCCGTGCTGGATTTCGGTGAGTTGGTCTATGTGCCGGAGGAGAAGCTTGAACCATTTTACCGGAAAGAAGAAAGAGGCGGGGAGGAACCCGGAGAAGAGCCTGACCGGGAGAATCAGGAGCAAGGGCAGGCTCAAGCACAGGAGGGAAAACAGAACCAGGAGGAGAAACAAAAGCAGCCGGAGGATACGGCTGGGATAGATCCATTAAAAGAAACCGTAGCAAGATATCCTGCCGTGAAAAACGGGCTTCCCTATGATATAATAGTAGAAAAGCTTAGTTTTGATGAACCGGAAAAGAATCAGGAACAGAATAAGCATTCAGAGAATAAAGCGGGAAATGGCCTGGAAACTGAGCCGAAAAATAATCCGCCAGAAACAAAAGACAATCTCCAGGAAAGATCTGCCTCCCACCCCAAAGAGCGCCGGAACTTCCGGATCACCAACGATACTCCAGTCACCGGAAGCGCAAAAGAAAAGTTCCGGAATAATATCGCCGCGGTCCGTCTCCTGCACGATCTTCAGACAGCAGGACGTCTTGCTACGCCGGAAGAACAGGAGGTCTTAGCAAAGTATGCCGGCTGGGGCGGGCTTCCCATGGCATTTGACGAGAGGGACAGGGCGTGGGCAGAGGAGTATAAGGAACTGAAATCTGTACTTTCCGAAGAGGAATACCAGGCCGCGATGGAATCTACGCTGACCGCTTTCTATACGCCGCCCGTTGTCATCAGGGCGATGTACGAAGTGCTGGACTGTCTGGGATTTACCCGGGGAAATATCCTGGAGCCGTCCTGCGGCGTGGGCGGATTTTTCGGATTGCTGCCTGAAAGCATGGCAGGTTCAAAGCTTCACGGCATCGAGATCGACCCGGTATCGGGCGGGATCGCGAAGCAGCTCTACCAGAGAGCGGATATCGCTGTTGAAGGCTTTGAGGATACGGCCCTCCCGGACGGATACTTTGACGCGGTGATTGGAAATGTCCCTTTCGGCGACTTTAAGGTCAACGACAGCAGATACAATGCCCATAAGTTCCTTATCCATGACTATTTTTTTGCCAAGGCGCTTGATAAGGTGCGCGCAGGCGGTGTGGTGATGTTCCTGACCTCAAAGGGGACGTTGGATAAGGGAAACCCCGCGGTGAGAAGATATCTCGCACAGCGGGCTAAGCTTTTAGGAGCCGTCCGTCTGCCGGACGATACCTTTAAAGAAAGTGCGGGGACGGAGGTCACAAGCGACATCCTTATCTTGCAGAAACGTGACCGGATCATCGACGCGGAGCCGGACTGGGTTTACCTTGACACGGATGAGAACGGCATTACCATAAACAGCTACTTTACGGAGCATTCGGAGATGGTCCTTGGGGAGATGAAGCTTGAGAGCACCCGGTTCGGCATGGATACTGTCTGTAAGGCCCGTCCGGATATGCCCTTATCAGAGCTTCTTAAGGGGGCTGCAGAGCGAATAAGCGGTAAGATTCAGATCCAGGAACCGGAGCCTGATGACGAAATTGACCGGATCTCGGACTCTGACGGCAGGGAGGGATCCATAGAAGCAGACCCGGAGGTAAGGAACTTCTCCTTCACCCTTGTGGACGGCCGGGTATATTTCCGGGAGAACAGCAGGATGACCCCGGCAAAGGTATCCCTGACTGCGGAGAACCGCATCAAAGGGCTGGTGGAGCTCCGGGACTGCGTGCGAAGGCTCATTAAGTATCAGACAGACGACTTCCCGGAGGAAAAAATCCGGGCCGGGCAGGAGGAGCTTGACAGGCTGTACGATGCCTTTACCGCAAGATACGGCCTGATCAACAGCCGGGGGAACTACCTTGCCTTTGCCGCGGATGAGAGCTATTTCCTCTTATGCTCCCTTGAGGTGCTTGACGACGAGGGGAGGTTTAAACGGAAAGCGGACATGTTCACCAGGCGGACGATCAGGCCCCACAGGGAAGTGACCTCCGTGGGGACTTCCGCAGAGGCGCTTGCTGTCTCCATCGGGGAAAAGGCCCGTGTGGACCTGGGATATATGGCACGGCTTTCCGGGAAGACGGAAGGGGAGATCGTAAAGGACCTTCAGGGGGTCATCTTTAAAGTGCCGTTTTCCGAACCCGCAAGGTATGTGGCCGCAGATGAATATTTATCCGGCAATGTCCGGGAGAAACTAAAGGCCGCACAGGCAGCGGCAAAGTCAGACCCGGAGTTCGCCGTCAATGCAGCCGCCCTGGAAAAGGTGATCCCCAAAGACCTGGCCGCAGGAGAGATCTCCGTGCGCCTGGGTACGGCATGGATCCCCCAGGAAGATATCCAGCAGTTCGTGCTGGAGCTCTTACAGCCGTCAGCGTATGCCGCAGGAAGGATAAAAGTGCGCTATACGCAGGTGAACGGGGACTGGTTCATTGAGAATAAGGGCGCGGACTTTGGAAATGTCCGGGCGGACAGCACTTACGGGACAAAGCGGGCCAGCGCCTACCGCATCATCGAGGATACGTTAAACCTGCGGGACACGAGGATCTTTGACTATATTTATGATGAGCAGGGAAATAAGAAGGCAGTGTTCAATGCAAAAGAAACGATGGCGGTGCAGGCAAAGCAGGAAATGATCAGGCAGGCGTTTAAGGACTGGGTCTGGGAGGAAGCTGAGCGCCGGAACCGCCTGGTCCGCTATTACAACGACACCTTTAACAGCATAAGGCCCCGGGAGTATGACGGGAGCCATATCACCTTCGGCGGCATCAGCCCGGAGATCACCTTAAGGCCCCACCAGGTCAATGCCATCGCCCATATCCTCTACGGGGGGAATACGCTCCTTGCCCATAAAGTGGGGGCCGGAAAGACCTTTGAGATGGTCGCCGCCGCGCAGGAGAGCAAACGGCTGGGGCTGTGCCAGAAATCCATGTTTGTCGTGCCCAACCACCTTGTGGGGCAGTGGGCGTCAGAATACCTGCGGCTCTATCCGAGCGCGGATATCCTTGTGGCCAGGAAGCAGGATTTTGAAACGGGAAACCGCAAGAAGTTCTGCGGCAGGATCGTCACCGGCTCCTATGATGCCGTGATCATCGGCCACTCGCAGTTCGAGAAGATCCCGATCAGTGAAAAGCGCCAGAGGGAGCAGCTTATGCACCAGCTCGCTGATATCGAGTACGGCATAAAGAACGCGAAAGGCTCCCAGGGGGAACAGTTTTCAGTGAAGCAGCTCATGAAGACGAGGAAGACGGTCAAGGCGAAGCTTGATAAGCTCAATGACACGAAACGGAAGGACAACGTGATAAACTTTGAGGAACTGGGCGTAGACAGGCTGTTTATTGATGAGAGCCACTTTTACAAGAACCTTTATCTCTATACCAAGATGCGGAACGTCGGCGGCATCGCCCAGACCGAGGCCCAGAAAAGCTCAGACCTATTTATGAAATGCCGCTATCTGGATGAGGTCACCGGAGGCCGGGGGATCGTTTTCGCAACGGGGACCCCCGTGAGCAACTCAATGTCGGAGCTTTATTCCATCCAGAGATATCTGCAGTACGATACCCTTGCAGAGAACGGGCTGCAGCATTTTGACAGCTGGGCGTCCACCTTCGGAGAAACAGTTACGGCGCTGGAGCTCGCTCCCGAAGGCACGAATTACCGGGCTAAGACAAGGTTTGCGAAGTTCTACAACCTGCCGGAGCTGATGCAGATGTTCAGGGAGGTGGCGGATATCCAGACCGCGGAGATGTTAAATCTCCCCGTCCCAAAAGTATGTTACCACAATATCAAGACAAAGCCAAGCCATATCCAGACGGAACTGGTAGCGGGGCTTGCGAAAAGGGCAGAAGAGATCCGGGCAGGGCTTGTGAAACCCAGTCAGGATAACATGCTGAAGGTGACCAATGACGGACGCAAGCTTGCCCTCGACCAGAGGCTCATTGACCCCATGCTGCCCGATGACCCGGACAGCAAGGTCAACGTTTGTGTCGGAAATATCTTCCGGATCTGGGAGGAGCATGCGGATACCAAAGCGGCGCAGCTTTGCTTTTGCGATATCAGCACGCCGAAAAATGACGGGAGCTTCAATGTCTATGATGATATGAGAGAGAAGCTGGTCCGGCGCGGTATCCCTGCGGAACAGATCCGCTTTATCCACGAGGCAAAGACCGATACGCAGAAGAAGGAGCTGTTCGCGAAAGTAAGGAGCGGAGAGGTGAGGGTGCTGATTGGCTCCACCCAAAAGATGGGCGCTGGGACGAATTGTCAGGACAGGCTCATTGCCATTCATAACCTTGATTGTCCCTGGAAACCGTCATGCCTGGAGCAGCGTCAGGGAAGGATCGAGCGCCAGGGGAACATGTTCCCGGAGGTGGAAGTCTACCGCTACGTTACAGAGCGGACCTTTGATTCCTATCTCTACCAGCTGGTGGAATCAAAGCAGAGGTTCATCAGCCAGATCATGACGGGGAAAAGCCCGGTCCGGTCCGCCGAGGATGTGGATGAGGCGGTGCTTTCCTTCGCTGAGGTGAAAATGCTGGCTACCGGAGACGAGCGATTTAAAGAGAAGATGAACCTGGACATCCAGGTGTCAAGGCTCCGGGTGCTGAAGCAGAGCTACCTTTCCGAGCATTACGACCTGGAGGACAGGATACTGAAACACTATCCAAGAGAGATCAGAAAATATGAGGAGTGCATTAATGCCTATGAAAAGGATGCGGTACTGGCGGAAGAGAACAGGCCGAAAGAAGGGGAAGTTTTCTGTCCCATGACCTTAAATGGCGTAACCTGTACGAAAAAAACAGATGCAGGAGAGATGCTCCTTGCCGTCTGTAAGGAGAATGCTCTGTCACAGACGACCGGGATCGGCAGCTACCGGGGCTTTCAGCTGGAAGCTTTCTATGACCCGGTAAACAGGCATTTCTGCCTGAACTTATGCGGAGCGGGGAAGCACGGGGTGGATCTGGGGCCTGATGCAGCCGGGAACCTGGTCCGTATAGACCATGTGCTTGAGAAGATCCCGACGGAGCTTGAAGAAGCCAGGACAAAAAGGGCGGAGATCGCTGCGCAGTTTGAGAACGCAAAGGAAGAGGTAAAAAAGCCGTTTGCCTATGAAGAAGAGCTTAGGGAGAAGACGGAACGGCTTAATGCGCTGAATATCGAACTGAACCTGAATGAAAAGGATGCCCCGGTGATGGATGCTGGGCCGGAGCAGGAAGGGGAGAGGATGGGGAAGAAGAGGGAAGACCGGGAACGGTGATGGGGAAAGATAGTATCAAAAGATGAAAATCTGTGAAGGGCTAACCGGAGTGAGAGCGGCGCCGGTGCAGTGCCTGCGCCGCTTTTATGAATGCCGGCCTATAGAAATGGCTGCGAAAATATGCTACAATCAAAAGGCCAAAGCGTAATTGACGGAGGTAGTGTATGAAGATAATTAATAGAAATATAGATAGCGGAAAACCTTTTGATTGGGGAAAAACATCTTTAGATTATGCAAAGTTTCGTGATATTTACCCTAAAGAATTTTATCAAAAAATTGTTGACCGCAAATTATGTATAAACGGACAATTTATCCTTGATGTTGGAACAGGGACAGGAGTTCTTCCCAGAAATATGTACCAGTATGGGGCGAAGTGGACGGCTGCCGATATTTCAGAAAATCAAATTGAACAAGCCAAAGTCCTTTCAAAAGATATGGATATAGATTATTACGTTGTATCAACAGAGGATATAAATTTTTCTGATAACTCTTTTGATATTATCACAGCTTGTCAATGTTTTTGGTATTTCAGCCATGAAACAGTTATGCCCAAGTTTTATCGTATGCTGAAAAAAGGGGGAAGTATTCTTGTTTTATATATGGCATGGCTTCCATTTGAGGATAAGATTGCAGGAGCCAGTGAAAATCTTGTATTAAAATACAATCCAAATTGGAGTGGCGCAGGAGAAACGATACATCCAATAGACATACCCGATTGTTACAAAGAAAACTTTGAATTTGTACATCACGAAGAATTTACCATAAGAATACCATTCACTCAAGAAAGCTGGAATGGAAGGATGAAAGCGTGTCGTGGAATTGGTGCTTCGCTTACCGAAAAAGAAATTTCTATGTGGGAACAAGAGCATAAAACACTCCTTGAACATATTGCGCCTGATGAATTTGATATTTTACATTATGGTGCTATTGCCGAATTAAAAAAGCGTTAATTAATTGAGAAGTTGCAGAGCATAAATCGGGATTTGAAAAAAATAATTGAGGAGAAAAGAATATGAGTTACGATTTAATGGTTTTTGAAAAAGTAAAAGCACCAAAAACGAGAAAAGAATTTCTTGAGTGGTATGAAAAGCAAACAGAATGGGGAGAAGACCATGATTACCAAACCATTGGTATATCATCTCCCGCTTTACAGAATTGGTTTTTGGAAATGAAAGAAACTTTCCCACCAATGAATGGAGAATATGCTCCAGATTTCGAATTTCTTGCTGGGAATGAAGATTTAGACAGCCATGTTACGGATTATAGTATTGGTAAAGAAATAATCTATGCCGCTTTTTCATGGTCTACTGCGGAAGAAGCCTATAATTTGACCCGAAGGTTGGCTAAAAAGCATGATGTAGGATTTTTTGATGTGAGTGAAAATGATGGAGATATTATCTTTCCAGATGGCACAAAACTGAAATGACATTATGAAATTCCAGTTTGACATTCTGTAAAATCGGGATTTTCCGACACAACAATAAGTCAAAAAGGATATGGATATGAAAAATACGAAACC
>CANAPP010000069.1 GCA_947363565.1 uncultured Lachnospiraceae bacterium
GCGCATTTACCCGGAAGGTCTTCACATCCGGCGTCTCCTGGCGGATATCCGTGATGACGCCCACCTTCGGGATCAAGGTATCCAACGTATAATTTTTATGGCAGGTACATTCACTCATTATTTTTCACCTCCCTGTTTCTGAAATGCTTTGATTACTTTCACGATATTTAAGGATGCCGGGCATTTCTCCACGCAGCGGCCGCACCCTACGCAGGAGTACATGCCGTCATTGTTCGCCGGGTAGTACACCAGCTTGTGCATGAACCTCTGGCGGAATCTCTGCATCTGGCTGGTACGGTTGTTGCCGTGGGCCATCATGGTAAAGTCCGAGTACATGCAGGAATCCCAGCAGCGGTAGCGGGATACGCTGTTTCCGGTATCGTAATCCTTGATGTCGTAGCACTGGCAGGTGGGGCATACAAAAGTACACGTTCCGCAGGCCAGGCATGGTTTATATAATTCTTCCCATAATTTGTCATCAAATTTCTCCGAGAGGGCATCGCCGTTCCATCCCTCTAAAGAAAGATTCATGTAAGGCAGCTTTTCTACAATATTATGAATCGCCTCTTTTTCTGCCTCTACAGCCGTTTCATCCGCATCTGTAAGAAGAGCTTTCACCTTCTCCGTCAGAGCCTCGCCTTTTTCCGTCAGGGCGTTCCAGTAAAGGTCTTCCCCAATCATCCAGGCCGCTACATCCGCCGCCGGATTGGCCGCGTCCACGCCGAACACCTTACAGAAACAAGACTCTTCCGGCTCATGGCAGGCAAGGGCGACCACCGTTCCGTGCTCCCTTCTCGCCGCGTAAAAGGTATCGATAGGGTCAGCCAAGAATACATTGTCCAACACCTCTAAACCCTTCACGTCGCAGGCTTTCATGCCGAATACGACAAAATCCTTATTCTTAAGCTCCTCCGGCTCCACTTTCATCTTTTTGCCTTCCCGCTTTACGGTATACAGACCCTCGCTTTGAGGAAAGAATGCATCCTTCGGTGATTTTACGGATTTCAATATATCAAGGGCAACCTCTGCCTCCTCGCTCCAGGCCGCAAAATTCACCTGTCCTGCTGTCTTAACCGGAAGATAAAGCTCACTACTCTCCGCGATCAACCGGAATAATGCGGAAAGATTTTCTTTTGCTATCTTATACATACATTATCCCCTCTTTCCTACTATACTTGGTTCCGCATCCTCAAACGTGTAGTTTGTGAGCGGTGCTTTTGAATCAGTGTCGTCTCCTGCCTGGTACTCGCCGTACAGCTCGTCAATATCCTTGATGAACTTCCGGTTGAACAGATGGAGCGGAATCCCCTGGGGGCATACGCGGCTGCACTCGCCGCAGTCCGTACATCTTCCCGCCACATGGAAGGCACGGATGATGTGGAACATCTTCTCCTCGAAGGAATCCACGTTGGCCTTCTGGGAGCTGTCAAACTTGTTGCTGTCAAAGACGCATTTGCGGCAGCTGCACGCCGGGCATACATTGCGGCAGGCATTGCAGCGGATACATTTGCTAAGCTCCTTCTGGAAAAACGCGAACTTTTCCGCCGGAGACATTTTTTCAATCCGGGAAACCTCGTCAAAACGCTCGCCGTCCTTGGTCTCCTTGGACTCGCCAATCTCCTCGTCAAAAATCTTGTGCTCTTTTCCCTTGCACACATGGCATCTCTCTAACATAGCGTCCGCGTAAGCTACCGTTTTCTCGCCGTAGATTGTCTGAATCTTTAACTCGTCCGCCGCATCGGTGATTTCCGCGCCCTGGATGCTCTCAATACCCTTAACGCCCTGGTTCCGGATTTTTTCAATGTCAAGTTTCCCTTTACATCCCACACCAATGATGTAGGCTTTCTCCCGATCTACCCGGTGCTCTTTTATGAGCTGGTTAAAGCTGTATGTATCACATGGTTTCAGGCACACCAGCGTCTTTCCCTCAAGCTTGGATGCCTCGATCATGTATTTGCTTAAGTTCGCCCCGCAGAATCCGTTGTACACAAAATCCTTTAGCGACTCTGCGCTTTCAAAGTAAGCCGGTTCCGGATTGTAAGGCAGGTCTCCGGCTTTCCAGCCAAGAACTCGCGCCACAGTTCCGTTTTCCAGCAGTTCCTTTGCACGATTAATTAACTCCTGCATCTTAAATCCCCCAATCTTACGTTTTCGCCCAGTGAGTAAATCTTCTCCACAAAGCTGTTCATGGTGTCAGAGAACTTCACGCCCTCTGCGGCAGATACCCACTCTACGCGCGTGCGCCCGTTTTCCACGCCGATATAGTCGAGCATGGAGAAAAGGAGCGTCATACGCCTTCTCGCATAATAATTCCCGGTGCTGTAATGGCAGTCTCCCGGATGGCAGCCGCACATGATCACGCCGTCCGCGCCCTTCTCAAATGCCCGCAGGATGAACATAGGGTTCACGCGGCAGGAACAGGGAACGCGGATAATCTTTACATCCGCCGGATAGGAAAGGCGGCTGCTGCCTGCAAGGTCAGCTCCTGCGTAACTGCACCAGTTACAGCAGAATGCTACGATCTTCGGTTTAAATTCTTTCTTTTCTATCGACATATTGCATCCACCTCCGCGATTATCTGTCTGTTTGAGAACCCTTGAAGGTCCATAGCTCCTGACGGACACGCAACGGTACAAGCGCCGCACCCCTGGCAGAGCGCACTGTTGACGACAGCCAGACGGCGTACCTCGCGGATGCCGTGGTCGTTGACCTCTTTGTCCTCGTAGGTGATGGCTCCGTAAGGACAGACATTCTCACAAGTAGAACATCCGTTGCAGAGGAGCTCGTCAGAATGAGCGGTGCATGGGTTGGTCATCAGCTTATCCTTCGCAAGGAGTCCAATCGCCTTAACCGCCGCCGCACCGGCCTGTGCAACCGTCTCCGGGATATCTTTCGGCCCCTGGCATACGCCGGAGAGGAAGATTCCCGCGGTAGGCGACTCTACCGGACGCAGCTTTGCGTGAGCCTCCGTTAAGAAGTTGTTCGTGTCAATACTTGCCGTCAGCATCGTCGCAATCTTTCTCACATCCGGGTTCGGCTCGATGGCTGTGGCAAGCACGACCATATCCGCCTCTTTTAAAATCTGCTTATTGTCAAGAAGGTCTGAGCCTTGGACAAGGAGCTTTCCGTTTGGCTGCGGGATGACTTTGCCGACCTGTCCTTTAATATAATTTACCCCGTACTGCTCTACCGCCCGCCGATAGAACTCGTCAAAGTTCTTGCCCGGGGTACGCACGTCGATGTAAAAGACCGTCACATTCACATCCGGGTATTTGTCGCGGATGAGCATGGCATGTTTTGCCGTGTACATGCAGCAGATCTTTGAGCAGTAAGGCTTGCCCCTGTCGTCGGAGCATCGGCTGCCTACGCACTGGATAAATACCATCTCCTTCGGCGCTTTCCCGTCGGAGAGGCGCTCTAAGTGGCCGTGGGT
This sequence comes from uncultured Lachnospiraceae bacterium, assembly GCA_947363565.1. Lineage (GTDB taxonomy): Bacteria > Bacillota > Clostridia > Lachnospirales > Lachnospiraceae > MD308. The sequence goes on from CANAPP010000069.1 coordinate 3,434, forward strand.
CGGCCCTGCCGCGTTCATGACACGCTCAAGCTCTAAGGAGGTGATGACATCCTTGCTCTGGCTGTAAGCGTACTCGTCGTATTTATCAAGATTAATGGTGTCAAACCCTGTGGCAACCACGATTGCACCGTACTTCTCGGTAATGATCTCGTCCTTCTGCTCGTAGTCGATGGCTCCTGCCTGGCAGACCTTGGAGCAGATTCCGCATTTTCCGGTCTTGAACTTGATACAAGCCTCCCGGTCAATCACCGGCACATTGGGGATTGCCTGTGCAAACGGGGTGTAGATCGCGCTGCGGGTATTTAGCCCCCGGTTGAACTCGCTGGGAGCCTTCTTCGACGGGCATTTCTCCTGGCAGACGCCGCAGCCTGTACATTTGTCCATGTCCACACTTCTTGCTTTTTTACGGATGTCTACCGTAAAGTCGCCGACGAACCCGCTGACTTTTTCCACCTCGCTGTATGTATAGATATTGATCTTTTCGTGGGCGGATGCCTCCACCATCTTCGGCGTGAGGATACACGCGGAACAGTCAAGGGTCGGGAAGGTCTTGTCAAGCTGTGACATCCTTCCGCCGATGCTCGGCGTCTTCTCCACGATATCTACCTCATAGCCCGCGTCCGCGATATCAAGGGCGGTCTGGATACCGGCGATACCGCCGCCGATAATGAGCGCACGCTTGGTCACCCGGCTCTCTCCGGGCTTGAGCGGCGTATTCAAGTTTACTTTTGCAACTGCCGCCCGCATCAGGATGACCGCCTTTTTCGTGGCCTCCTCCATATCTTTATGAATCCATGAACAGTGCTCACGGATGTTGGCAATCTCCACCATGTACGGGTTTAACCCCGCCCGCTCCGCCGCCTTTCTAAACGTCGCCTCATGCATCCGCGGAGAGCAGGAACATACAACGATGCCCGATAATTTTTTCTCATGGATGGCGTCCGCAATCTTCGCCTGTCCTGCCTCAGAACACATATACTGGTAATCCTCGGCATGGACAACTCCCGGCTCCATAAGCGCCATCTCTGCTACTTTCGCTACGTCTACCGTGGCTGCGATATTACTTCCGCAGTGGCAGACAAATACTCCTATCCTCTGCACGTCCTATCACCTCCTGTATCTTCTGAATGCACTGACTAAAAGCTGCTGCGGCAGTTCCGGGTCGAGAAGTTCCGGAATCTCGTCCGGCGTAAGATAGTTCTGCTCTCTCTTACGGACTACCATCTGTCTTGCAGCGTCGATAAGTTTCCCTGGCTTTACGTCTCTTGGACATCTCTCCACGCAGGCAAAGCAGGAGAGGCATTTCCAGAGGGATTTTGAATTTACAAGGCTCTCCACGTCCTCATTGATCACATAGGATACAAACTGGTGGGGCTTAATGTCCATCTCATTGTAGGAAGGACAGGTGGCAGAGCACTTGCCGCACTTCATGCATTTAAGCGGGTTCACGCCGCTGATCTCTTCAATCATCTCAGCCTGTTTTTTCTTTGCGCCCATTATGCCTGCACCTCCTTTTCTTCCTTACAGCAGCTCTCCTTCACCCCGAGGGCCTCCGCTAAGATTTCCGTAAAGTAGACCACCGGAATCTCCCTTACGCTGCTCTTGTTTAAATTATACATACACAGCGGGCAGGCGGTGATGAGCATGTCTGCCCCGAACCCTTCTGCGCTCTCTGTAATCTTATCGCACATGGACTTCGCCATGTCCTTTTCCTTCAAAGATATGTATCCGCCGCAGCACTCGTTGCGGTACGGATAAATGACCGGCTCTGCGCCGACGGCACGGATAAAGTCCTCCATGATCTTCGGATTCTCCGGATCGTCAAAGGCGAGGATTTTTCCCGGACGGAGAAGAAGGCATCCGTAATATGCGCCGATTTTCTTTCCCTTAAGGGGATTTACCACCTTTTTCTTAAGCTCGTCAAAGCCTACCTTGTCGCGGAGCACTTCCAAGAAATGCAGGACGTCTGTCTCGCCCTTGTAAGGCTCGTCAAGCTCCATGTAATTATTCGCCCTGGTGCAGATGTCTTCTACATTTCTCATGTCATCATTCACCCGTTTCATGACATGATGGCAGGCAGAGCAGACCGTCACAAGTTCCTGTCCCTTTTCCTTCGCCGCGTTGAGTGCGCGCACACAGGACAGCTTGTTGGCAATCTCATCGGTGCCGAGCGGGTACACGCCGCCGCAGCACTGCCAATCCTCGATCTCTTCCAGTTCGAACCCTAAGGCTTTTGCACTTGCCCTGGCGTAGTCATCCAGCTCCTTCGCCTTCGTCCGCAAAGTGCATCCCGGATAATAGCTGTACTTCATAGTTTCACATTTTCCTTTCCTAATATTCTCAAACCATTGTCTGCCTACAGTTCAATCTGAGCGATGACTTCCTTCAATGCATCCGCGCTCTTTTTAAGCAAAGCAACCTCTTCGTCCGTAAGTTTCATGGAAAGCTTGCCCTGGATTCCGTTAGGCCCTACTAAAGTCAGGGTGCTCAGGCACACATCCTCGATGCCGTACTCGCCGTGCATCATGGAAGAAACCGTCGTCACGGACTCGGATGCCGACAAGAGGAACCCACACAGCTTGCACACGCCTCTTGTCACCGCATAGAAAGTCGCACCCTTGTTGGAGATGATCTGACCGCCGGACTTCTGTACATAAGTGAGCATCTCATCCTTGTCAAGTTTCTCAAAATGTTTGCCGAAATGCTCTGCCATCTCATAGTAGTCGTCCACATTGACTCCGGCAATACGCGCCGCTGACCATGGGATAAAGGAAGTGTCTCCGTGCTCGCCGTACACATAGGCGTGGATATTTCTCTGAGCAACCTTAAAGTGGTCGGAAAGCCCGCAGCGAAGGCGCGCAGAGTCGAGAACCGTACCGGAACCGATGATCTGGTTCTCCGGAATCCCGGAAATCTTGGTAAATACATATGTCATAATGTCTACGGGGTTGCTTACGATGATGTAAAGGGCATTGGGAGCCGCCTTTACAATCTCTGGGGTGATTTCTTTTAAGATATTTACATTCGTCTGGGTAAGCTCGATTCTCGTCTGTCCCGGCTTACGCGCGATACCGGATGTAATGATTACGATGTCAGAGTCTTTTGCATCTGCATATTCTCCTGCTTTGATAGAAATGGGGTCTCTGAAACAGGTTCCCTGCTCGATATCCATTACCTCTCCTTCTACCTTGGCCTTGTTGATATCGATCAGCACAAGTTCTGACGCGATATCCTGTCCGGACAATGTGTAGGCAATCGTAGCCCCTACGCTTCCTGCTCCAATGATTGTAATTTTGCTGCTCATGGTTTCTTCTCCTTTTCGTTATTTTTTTAACAACTAATTGTCAAAAAATGGAATCTTAGAATATTCACTATTCAGATTCCACCTTTGTTAAGAATATCACAATCTTTCTCATTACACAAGTACTATTTTGCTAAAATCATATATTTTTCGCCAAATTTTTTTGTGTAACGCTGGATTGCTTTTTTCTTTCGGAAATCATTCAAAATCCATTCTGACAGCATAATATATTTCATAAAACCTGCACACATTCCATAAATTATGTTAAAGCTTTTATCCGGAGGTCTGTTATGCCGCTCAACGCCCGTATTTTCCGCAGTATCTCCCTGCCTCTTTCTCTCATCCTGCTGTTTTTTTCCATGCTCATCTTCCCCGCCCCGGTACTGACGGGGGCAAGTAAAGGGCTGCTTTTGTGGTTCAACACCGTCCTTCCCACACTGTTTCCCTTTATCCTGATCTGTAATCTGATGCTCTCGACAAAAGCCATCGATCTTCTTCTTACTCTTACCAGGCCAGTATTCTGCCGACTCTTTGGCGTATCTCCATACGGCTCCTTCGCCGTCTTAGCAGGTTTCCTATGCGGGTATCCTATGGGTGCCAAAGTAACCGCCGATTTATACCGCCAGGAAAAGATTGAAAAGACAGAAGCCGCCTATCTGCTCTCCTTCTGCAACAATACAAGCCCGATGTTCATCTTAAGCTTCCTGGTCATGCAAAACCTTAAGGATGACCGCTTAAAGCTTCCCACCCTCGCCATCCTTTTTTTGTCCCCGGTGATCATAAGCTTTGGCTGCCGTCCATTTTCAAAAAAAAGCACCGGCACTTACAGGAACATTTCCTCCCAGCCTTCTTATGCCTCCTTGTCCGACGCACTGGATTTTTCTATCGGAAATGCCTTGGAATCCATTACTAAAGTGGGGGTGTATATTATGATTTTTGCCATCCTTACCGAACTCGCCGGCCTTTTCCCCTTTAGCGGCTCTTTCCCCGGCTTTATCCTGTTGTCATGTCTTGAAGTGACAAACGGAATTACTATGTTCTGCCAGTCAGGCCTTGAGCAGGGAATCATCTACATCCTATGCCTTTTTGTAACTTCCTTCGGCGGACTTTGCGCCGCTGCCCAGACTGCCTCCATGATCAAGGGAACCGGAATCCCGATGTATACTTACCTGATAAAAAAACTGGCTACCGCTCTGGTAGCCAGCCTGCTTGCTGCTTTATATCTATACTTGTTCTAAAACCTACATCATCCCGTCGTCGTCGAAATCAAATGCCGGCTCAAGCACTCCCGGCCCTTCGTCTGCATACTCTGTCTCCATGCCTCTCGGCGACTGCTCCGGCACCTCAAGCTCCGCACGGTTATTATGCACCATGTCATAGCACTCCTGCAGGGAGTTCACCAGCCCGTCGTACTTCGCCGTATAGCTGTCCAGCGTATGCCCGATGATGCTCTCCGCGTTGGCAAGGAGATCGTCCGTGTACTGGATCGCCCCGATGCGGATATCATTGGCATCGTTAGCCGCATTGTCAAGGATCTGCTGCGCCTGTTCGGTCGCTGCGGTAACGATCTCATTGGCCTGGGCATAAGCCTGCTGCATGATCTCATGCTCGCTCACCAGCTCATTGGTATGGATCTGCGCCTCCTCGATCATGCCGTCCGCCTTCGCCTGTGCGTCTGCCAGGATGGCATCCTTGTTGGCGATAATCTTCTGGTACCTCTTGATCTCATCCGGCGTCTTCATCCGCAGCTCCCGAAGGAGCTCGTCAATCTGGTCTTTATTCACGATAATCTTGGACGTAGACAACGGCTGGAATTTACAACTGTCAATATATTCCTCGATCTCCTCAATAATCTGTTCAATACGGCTGCTCATTGGTGTACACTCTCCTTTTTCATCATTTTCTCTTGTATCCTGCGCTCAACATCCTCCGGCACAAACTGGGAGATATCCCCGCCGAAATACGCTACTTCCTTTACGACTGTAGAACTTAAATACGCGTATTCCAGGCTCGTCGTAAGAAACACTGTCTCCACCTTCGGCGACAGCTTGTGGTTCGTCTGCGCCATCTTAAGCTCGTTTTCAAAATCGGTGATGGCCCTGAGCCCTCTGATGACCATCCCCGCATCCATCTTCTCCGCGAAATCTATCAAAAGCCCCTCGAAAGGGACTACCTTTACCTTCGGTAAGTTTCCCGTGACTTCCTCTAACATTCTAACACGTTCTTGTGCGGAAAACAACGGGGTTTTTGCGTTATTATTAAGCACCCCCACAATTAATTCATCCACCAGGGCAGACGCCCTTGTGATAATGTCTAGGTGCCCGTAAGTCACCGGGTCGAAGCTGCCCGGATAGATTGCTCTTATCATCGATCCTCTCCTGTCTGCCGCGCCGGTCTTCCTGACCGCGAAAAGTTATTCCGGCGCACCTTTTTTCTCAAGAAATATATGTTTGTTCGTTTTATATATCTTGGTCTTTATCAGCGAATACCCTAATTCTCCCACATCATCAAAGGCCGTGTCAAGGGCTGCCTCGATAATGATCACGCCGTCCTCCGCTAAAAGCCCGGTATCCGCCACGCATGCAAGCACCCTTTTTTCCAGCCCCTTCCCGTAAGGCGGATCCAGGTAAATGTAGTCAAAGCGCCAACTCCCCGCAAGTCTGGAAAGCGCCAGAAAAGCATCCGTCTGCATCGTCTCCGCCTGCCCGGAAAGCTTTGTATGGGCAAGATTCTCCTTCACACAGGCAAACGCCTTCGGGTTCTTCTCCACAAATACCGCCCGCTTCGCCCCGCGGCTTAAGGCCTCGATTCCGATACCACCGCTGCCGGCAAACAGGTCTAAAAATGTGCAGCCAGGCAGGCCGCCCGCGATCATATTAAACAGCGTCTCCTTGATGCGGTCGGTGGTCGGCCTTGTATCCAGGCCCTCCAAAGTCTTTAATTTCAATCTCCTGGCAGTTCCGGCGATCACGCGCATGATAACTTATCTCCCCGTTCATGATATTTCCCGTACATTATAAATACAGAGCGGGAAAATGTCAAATACTGATGAGGAATTTTTCCGCAAAATTTTTCCCTGTTGACAGGCCAAAAACGCCATGTTACGATAGACTTATCATTACTGTTCAATAAACAGTATATAAAACTTCCAAAAAGGAGGACGCAAATGAACATACAGACTATCCTCAATACATCCCGTAACCGGAATGAAGAAAAAATACAAAAAATCCCCTCTTCCATACCGGAGTATCTGCACAATTTAGGTATCCGCCTGCTATGGCATTTCCCCATGGCACAGGTTCTGGATATCCTGGATGATTATCAGGAATACCTGGCCGCCGAAAAAGAACAGGGAACAGAAAATGACCGGCTGTTTCAAAAATTCGGCTCTCCGAAGGCTGTCACGAAAGCCCTTCTTTCCGAGAACCGCTCCGAGAAGCCTTACCTATACCTTAAGCCTTTCCTTTGGGGCGTTCTTTTTGTCCTTTTTCTCCGGGAATCCTTATACCAGGACAGACTGGCTCCCTTATTCTTATGCCTCGCCTGCCTTGCCCTGTTCGGGTCGATCCATGGCCGGGAACATATGGCGATCGCGCGCAGATTTAACGCCGGTCATTTCTCTGCCGGCCGGGTACTGTTGTCCCATGCACTGATCTTTGCCGTGATTGCAGGGAAAGAAACGATTATGTGGTATGCCTGCACACACACGGCAGCTCTGCCGGCTAAGCTTTTCCATTTGGATATCGGCGGGCTGATCGGCGCTTTATTTTCCCTTTTTGAACTGTTGCTTTTGCTGATCACAGGGATCATGCTGGCAAAATCCGCCTTTGCTTCCATCCGCTATTACCCGGCTACCCTCCACGCGATGGGCGCGGCTGTGTCTACTGCCAGGACTTCGCAGCTCCTTTGCTCTGTGGACCTGACGTCGGAGATTTCTAGGGAGATACTCTTCTGCCCGATCCTCTGCTACGCAGCGTCCCTGATCCTTGCCCTGTGCTTTGCTGCCTTACTGCGCACTGCTAAAGCGGCGGATCTTTACCCGAAAAGAGGTGCCTGCCATGGATGCACAGATTAAAAAGGGAATCTTAGAGATGTGCATCCTGCATATGATCTCAGAAAATGAGATGTACGGCTACGACATCATCCAGCGGATACACGGATTCTTCCCCGAAGTTACGGAAAGCACTATCTACGCTATCCTCCGCAGGCTCCACAAAGACGGATCCACGGACACTTTCCAGAGCGCCGGTCCGAAAGGGCCTGTCCGCAAATATTATACGATCACTGAACAGGGGCTTTTCCGGCTTTCGCAGGCGCGGGCGGACTGGGGACGCCTGAAAAATATCGTGGAAGAGATAGGGATATAGTATTCATGTTCTATGGCCTGTCCTCTTCACTGAAATATCCCCCGCCAGCTCCTTGGCCTCCTCCTGCGTGATGACCTTATCCCGCACCATGCTTTTTAACACCTGCCCGGCGCGCCTTACCGCCTGTTTCATATTTTTATCCGGCGAATAAGCCGACGGCGCGTTCGGCACCCCGGCAAGCAGGACGGACTCCGCATCCGAAAGCCCGGAAGGCTCCTTTTCAAAATACCCTTTTGCCGCCTGGCGGATGCCGTGATACCCCCCGCCGAAATCAGCCATATTCACATACAGCTCAAAAATCTCTTCCTTCGTGTACTCCGACTCCAACGCCGCCACCGCAAAGACTTCCGCCGCCTTGCGCTCCATCTTTTTCTCCTTGGTAAACAGCATGTTTTTTGCAAGCTGCTGGGTGATGGTGCTGCCGCCTTCCTCAAAAGCCCCCGCCCGAAGGTCCCGTTTCGCCGCCCGCCCGATGGCGATAAAGTCAAGACCCCTATGGCCCCAAAACCTCCGGTCCTCCACAGAGATGGTGGCCTGTATATAAAACCGGGGCAATTCCGAATAGGGCGTAAAGCCTTCCATGCCGCGGACATCCTCCACCCTCTCCGCCAGCGATTTTTCATTTACCGCATCCCGGTACATCTGGTATCCTTTTATTCCGTAAAAGCCGCCGGCAAACAGCAGGAGCAAAAGACTTGCCAGCAAAAGCCCCGCCGACAGTTTCCGGACAAGCCGGAAGATATTCTTCATCTGGACATCTCCTTTATCGATAAAGTATTTTGAGCCATTGAGCCTTGACCCTTATTCCTGAAAATGTATTTCAACCGGGCAGATTTCCGCCGCCGTACCCACACGCATATTCGGCCCGAACACCCCCACGCCGGACGTGACAATCGTATGCATGGAGCCAATTTTTTTGTACCCGTAAGGATTCTCCCAAAGCACGGACGTCACGATATTGGCGGGAAATGTCTGGCCGTTGTGGGTATGCCCGCTCAGGCACACATCCGCGCCCGCCGCCGACAGCTCCTTAAGCTCCCCCGGCTGGTGGTCGATGACGATAACCGGTTTCTCCCCGTCCGGCTCCTCAAGTTCCTTAAGCTCCTTAAGCTCCTCAAGCTCCTTAAACTCCGCCATCAGCCCCGCGGCAGTCTTCCTCTCCGAAATCCCCCGCCCCGGACGGCTTGCGTCCGCCCGGCCGTAAAGGTAAAAGCTATCGGCAATCCATACGCCCTCATCCCTTAACAAACGGATTCCTGACTTTTCCACAAACTCATCCATCTGTATGCTGCTCTCCTTCGCCTTCTTTCCCCCGAAAGTAAAACCTGCCAAAATCCTCTCCTCAATATCATGGTTGCCGTAACAGGCATACACGCCGTATTTCGCCCGGATGCCCCGGAGAATTTCAGAAAGCCGCTCCGGCTCCTCAAGCGCCTCATACTCATTGTCGAAAATATCCCCCGCAATCACTACCAGGTCCGCGTTCTGTGCATTAATCTTTTCCGTCATGCGGCGCATCTGCGAGACTCCTGTATTATAACCCAGATGCAGGTCCGACACCAGCACGATATTGAACACACTGTCAGATGCGCCCTCTCCTCTGTTCCCCGGCGCACTCTTTCCTCCGGAGCCGCCAACCGTGATCTCATAAGGAGTAACACGAATCACGCGGGCGTTACAGATTCCCCACGCGCTCACCAGGAGAACAGCCGCCGCGCATATCCCTCCCAGCACAGCATGGAATCTGCCTTCTCCATACCTTTGCACCGCATCCCCGGCAGCCCTCCGGCAGACAAGCCATACCAAATCCGAAAGCACGACCGCCAGTATCGTATAAAGCAGGACGCCAAGCCAGTAATTACTGACCAGTTTCATCAGCCTTCCGCCCCTTCCCGCCGGCAGAAGGAACGCAGTCAGCACCGAGAACATGAAAAAGAAGTAAACCACACAAAACGCCCCCTGCACCCAGGCCTGTGCAAACACCGCGCTACACGACTTAAGCCACTTAAGGATCCTGGCCAGCAGATAAATATTCACCACGAGATAAACCGGAGCCAAATAAACCGCACGCATGATCTTCCTCCATTTCTCCAGCCTCTATTCTATCACTTATAAGACATAATTCCAGCTCCAACATCCAAATTTAAGATTTTTAAAGAAAATGAAAAGAAATATTAAAATATAACCGCATATTACGGCTCCTGCACCCAGGCAGGCTCCCCAGCTTTCACCACCACATAATTATCCGGGCCATCTCCGGTTCTTAAGACCACCTTCTCAATCCCCGCCTGGATGATGCTCCTGGCGCACAGCGGACAGGGCTTTGCCCGGTGAATCGAATTGTCCGAAGGATTTATCCCGGTCAGATACAGGACCGCCCCCATCGTCTGCTGTCTGGAACAGTTTAACAGCGCATTTGCCTCCGCGTGGATGGCACGGCATATCCCGTACCCTTCCCCCTGATGCATCCTGCGCTCCATCCGGGGACACTGCCCCACATCACAGCAATTTGCGTATCCCCTGGGCGAGCCGTTATACCCCGTAGATATGACCGCGTCATCTTTCACAATGACCGCTCCGTACTTCCGTTTAAGACAAGTGCTCCTGTAGGCAAATGTTTCCGCACAATTTAAGTACATATCTTCTTTCGATATTCTCTTTCCCATCTCCGGCTTAACCATATAACCCCTCTTTTCTCCTGTCGGCTTTCTCAATCAATTATTTGTGTGTGGACAATAACAATCATTTTACCACAGCCTTCTGTTCTCTTCAATTCATTTGCAGAAAAGCGGCGGAAAATGCTATAATCCGTATAGCCGTGCAGACAGAAATATTTCAAAAAATCATCCATTTCTTGTCACAATACAAACAATATATTGTCTAATGATACAGGAGGTAAAATAACATGGAAAAATTAACGAATGAAGAACTGAAAACTCTTGCCGCCAAAGCCACAGCCGGAGACAAAAAAGCTTTAGAAACCCTGATCGTAAGCCTGCAGGACACCGTATTCAACCTGTCTCTCCGGATGCTGGGAACATTTGCGGACGCGGAGGACGCCGCGCAGGACATCCTTCTTAAGGTAATCACCCACTTATCCTCATTCCGGGGCGAGAGCGCCTTTACCACATGGGCGTTTCGCATCGCCGTCAATCATCTGAAAAACTATCAAAAGCATATGTTCGCCCACCATCCGCTGAGCTTTGAATTTTACGGGGAGGACATCGAACATGCCCGGATTGAAGACGTTCCCGACCTGACCCAGGATGTGGACAAGGCTCTTCTCGCGGAGGAGCTTAAGATGTCCTGCACCAACGTCATGCTGCAATGCCTGGACCCGGAGAGCCGGTGCATCTTCATCCTGGGTACGATGTTTAAAGTCGACAGCCGGATTGCCGGGGAAATCTTAGGACTGACGCCGGAAAATTACCGCCAAAAGCTCTCCCGCACGCGAAAGAAAATGGCAGATTTCCTCGGGCAGTACTGCGGCGAATACGGCGGCGGCAGATGCCGCTGCAAAGACCGGGTAAACTACGCGGTGCAGTGTCACCGCATCAATCCCCTCAAGCCGGATTACACAAATGCGGCAGAGATTCCCTTAGAGACAATGCTCGGCGTAAAAGCAGCCATGGAAGAAATGGACGGCCTGTCACAGGACTTTTCCTTCCTGAAACCCTACAAATCGCCGGAGCGCACAAAGCATTTCTTACAGGAAATCCTTGACTCCGCCCAGTTTTCCGTCATCAGGGATTCCTAAAAACCATAAAGGAGAAAGCAAATGGACACACAACTGATTTTAAATTATCTGACAAATTTAAGCAAAAACAACAACCGGGAATGGTATCACGCCAACAAAGACGCATTTAAGACAGCCAACGCCGAATTTGAACGCCTGCTCAAAGCACTGATGCTGGAAATCGGAACCTTTGACAGCAGCATTTTACAAAACGACCCGAAAAACCTTACCTTCAAGATTGTGCGGGACACCCGTTTCAGCCACGACAAATCCCCCTATAACCCCGCGTTCCGCGCCCACATCTCCTCCAGGGGAAAGCTGCCCGTCCCCGTAGGCTATTACCTGATGATAAAGCCCGGGAACCAGTCCTTTTTAGGCGGAGGCCTGTTCGCGGATATGTTTAAAGACGCCACGGCAATGGTCCGGAAATACATCTCCGAAAACGGCACGGAATGGGAGCAGACCATCCGCGCGCCGGAATTCAAAAAACACTTCACCGTACAAGGAACAGCGTTAAAGAAAGTTCCGGCAGATTACAGCAAAGAACACCCGCAAGCCGAGTACTTAAAGAATAAGAGCTGGTATGTGGAATACCCTGTGAGCGATAAAGAGCTTTCCGATGCAGATACGTTTATCACAAAAGCCGCAGAGATATTCCGGATCATGAAACCCTTCAACGACTATCTCAACAAGGCGCTCTCCGGATTCGAGATGCCCAGAAGATAAAAAACAGAGGGTGTTGCAAAATGTTTGAACCTCCAATATACAGCTTAGCGGATTAAAATGCCGACGCTGTATGCTGCGGGAATTCTGCATTTTGCAACACCCTCTTAAAGCTCCACCGCCCGGAAATCCGCACGTCTGCCCGTCTACAGATTCTCCTCCAGCCAGTCCGCCAGAACCTCCGACGCAATCCCGTACCCGCCCATCTGGCTGTGGCACTGGGCCGTCGTCTCTTCATCAAACAAAAGATACTCCTTTGGACACTTCAGCGCATCATAAAGCTTTTTCGCCTCCCCATAGGTAATCTCCGCTGTTCCGTCAAGCACGAGCATCTTACAAGTAATTTTATCAATAATATCCGTATTATTGTACTTCTTAAGCTCTTGGACTACTGCGTCCACATCATTTCCCACGCCTTGTTTCCATGCGTAATCCGCAATCATCGTCGCCACAGAATCCGGAATCATGAACTTCGGCATCTTTCCCATCTTCCCGAGGTTTTCGGAAATACCGCCGCCCCAGTCAAGGCTGCCGGGATCCGTAATACTGGACCTATGTCAATACTTTGGACAAAAAAAGTTGAAAGATTATGCTGTTT